>JAHBTS010000003.1:300000-464539 GCA_019638515.1 Chitinophagales bacterium
CTTCCGCCAACAGGAAACCAATTAACCTGCAAAGGCTGGGTTCAGGAAGCAGCTTACCGCATGTTGCTCAATAATTTGCATCCGGAAGTAGCCGAAAAACCCGAAGAATTAGTAGTGTATGGCGGCATTGGCAAAGCTGCCCGCAACCATGAAGCACTTCAAAAAATTCTTTTTTGCTTAAAAAATTTAGAAGAAAACGAAACGCTCATGATCCAAAGCGGAAAGCCTATGGGCATTCTGCGCTCGCATAAAGATGCACCGCGCGTGCTTATTGCCAATTCCAATTTGGTTGGCAAGTGGGCTACCTGGGAACACTTCCGCGAATTAGAAGCCAAAGGCTTAATCATGTATGGGCAAATGACTGCCGGAAGTTGGATTTACATTGGCACACAAGGCATCGTACAAGGCACTTACGAAACTTACCTTTCGCTTGCTTCAAAACATTTTAAAGGTTCTTTAAAAGGAACACTAAATGTTACCGCAGGTTTAGGCGGCATGGGCGGTGCACAACCGCTTGCCATAACCATGAACGAAGGTGTGGCGCTCATTGCCGAAATGGAAGAGTGGAGAATAAAAAAACGTATAGAAACACGATATTTAGACGAATGGTATGCCCAAATTGACGAAGCAATAGATAGAGCTTTAGATGCTAAAGCCAATGGCGAAGCCGTTTCTATTGGTGTACTTTGCAATATTGTAGATTTATTGAAACGACTTATCGAAAGAAATATTACACCCGAAACACTCACCGACCAAACTTCGGCACACGATGAGTTAATTGGCTACTTTCCCCAAAAATTAAGTGTAGAAGAAGCAAAAGCTTTAAGAGAAAGTAACCCCGAAACATATCGTAAGCTTTCGCTGGATACCATGGCGCATCATGTTCGGTTAATGCTTGAATTGCAAAAGCAAGGAGCAATTACATTCGATTATGGGAACAACCTGCGCGGGCAAGCAAAAGATAAAAGGGGCGTTCAAAATGCTTTTGATTTTCCCGGATTTGTGCCGGCTTATATTCGTCCGCTTTTTTGCGAAGGCAAAGGTCCTTTTCGCTTTGTAGCATTAAGTGGCGACCCAAACGATATTCATGTTTGCGATGAAAAACTAAAAGAACTTTTTCCTGAAAATAAAGGATTGCTGCGTTGGTTAAAATTAGCAAAAGAAAAGGTGGCATTTCAGGGTTTGCCTGCGCGTATTTGCTGGTTAGGAATGGGCGATAGAGAAAAAGCAGGATTGGCTTTTAATCAATTAGTGAAAGAAGGAAAAGTATCGGCACCCATAGTAATTGGTCGCGACCATTTAGATACAGGCAGCGTGGCTTCGCCCAACCGCGAAACCGAAGCCATGAAAGACGGCAGCGATGCCATTGCCGATTGGCCAATTTTAAATGCGTTAATCAATACTGCCGGAGGTGCCAGCTGGGTTAGTTTTCATCACGGTGGCGGAGTAGGAATGGGTTATTCGCTACATGCAGGAATGGTGATTGTGGCAGATGGCAGCGATGGTGCCGCAATTCGGCTTTCGCGCGTGCTGCACAACGATCCCGCAATGGGCGTTATCCGCCATGCCGATGCCGGTTACGAACTGGCACAAGATGTAGCCAACCATTTTGGATTAAACATATAAACGCCATAACATCTTTTTGGCATTCTGATTCTTGAAAGCCAATGCAAACCGCTTATCTTCGCGCCCTTATGCAAGCAACATACATCAACCAGTTAAGCAAATTCGAAAACCAAGAAGTATCTTTAAAAGGCTGGAATGCCAACAGGCGCGACAGTAAAGGATTAGTATTCCTTACCCTGCGCGATGGAACCGGATTTGTGCAATGCGTAGTAGATATAAATGTCGTAGGTGAGCAAATGTTTGAAGATGCCAAACGTCTCTCGCTCGAAAGCTCTTTTGCCATACAAGGAAAAGTAGTAAAAGACGAAAAACAATTTGGCGGCTACGAAATACAAGCCACTCAAATAACCGTAATTGGCGTGGCAGAAGAATACCCAATCGGCAAAAAAGAACACGGCCCCGATTTCTTACTTAACCACCGCCACCTTTGGCTGCGCTCAAAACGCCAGTGGGCAATTATGCGCATCCGCAACACTATTATTTTCGCCATTCACGAATTCTTCCAACAAAGGAATTTTGTGCAAATGGATGCCCCTATTTTTACGGGCAACGCCTGCGAAGGAACCACCAACTTGTTTGAAACAGATTACTTCGGAGACCCTGCTTACCTTTCGCAAAGCGGTCAATTATATGGCGAAGCCATGGCAATGGCACAAGGTCTTATTTACACCTTTGGCCCAACCTTCCGTGCCGAAAAAAGCAAAACCCGCAGGCACCTCACCGAATTTTGGATGATAGAACCAGAAATGGCATTCTTCGACCTTAAAATGGATATGGATCTTATAGAAGATTTTATACGCCATGTGGTTACAAAAGTGCTCGACAACTGCATCTTAGAATTACAAGCACTGGAGCGCAATACCGCATTTTTAGAGCGCGTACGCGAACCATTTATTCGTATGAAATATGAAGAAGCAGTAGATATTATTAAAGGCGAAAAAACAGTAAACGGCAAAACCACCATTCAAATTCTTGAAGAAGATTTAGCTGAATTGCAAAGCAAAATTGCCACCTGCCAAAAAGATATTGCCGAGCGCGAAGCCAAAATTGCCAGCGGTAGCTTAACCAAAGGAGAAGCCAACTTCAACCGCAATAAAATTGATACGCTTAAAAACGAAATTGCCGATTTAGAAGAAAAAGCAAACAACATTCCGCTGTGGCTAAACAGTGCTAAAAACTTTGAACGCGGCAACGATTTTGGAGGAAGCGATGAAACCGTTTTAACCCGTATGTTTGGGCAGCCAATTATGGTTTACAATTGGCCGCAAGCCGTAAAAGCCTTCTACATGAAAGAAGACGAAACCGATAAAGGATATGCCAAAGGCGTAGATTTATTAGCACCCGAAGGTTATGGCGAAGTAGTGGGCGGAGGAGAGCGCGAAACCGATATAGAGCGCCTAAAAAGCAAAATTATTGAACACCAACTCCCAATGGAAGCATTTGAATGGTACTTGGATTTACGCAAGTTTGGCAATGTGCCGCACAGCGGTTTTGGTTTAGGATTAGAGCGCTTAGTTACATGGACATGCGGTTTGCAACACGTACGCGAATCTATTCCATTCCCAAGATTCTATGGCAGGTTAACGCCATAGGCAAAAGATAAGCATTACTCTTCCGCAAATAAAATTAGTGTGGCTTCTATAACTAAAGTGTGTATAGGTGTTGCAATTCAAAACTATGCTGCAACTTCCTTGAGCAGTCTTGAATTAGATACAACATTTGTTATCCAGCCAATTTTCTTTTGCTAATTCAAACCAGTCTGTTGGGCTACCTTCGTAGTCAAATGTTTCTTTAAAATAAAAACCTAGTTTTATCAATACCTTTTTAGAGGCTGTATTTTCAGGATCGGTTATTGCATAAACCTTATCTATATTCAAATTCATAAAGCCATAATCTAGTACTGCACCGGAGGCCTCTGTTGCAAAGCCCTTTCCCCAGTGTTTTTTCTTAAAGCGATAACCAAGTTCATAAAAATAATTATGGTTATTGAGTGCTTGCTTAAAAAATTTAAGCCCAGCCCAACCTATACATTCACGAGTTAATTTATCAACCACAGCCCAGCGGGCAATTCCATTTTCTTTATATTGATTTTTAATCCCTTCTATTGCAGCAATTACTTCATCAATAGATGTTGCAGGCCTATTTTCAATATACAAATGAACTGCAGGGTCGGCATCCATTTCATACAAATCGTTCTTATCTGTATGTTCTATTTCTCGCAAGATTAGTCGTTCTGTTTCTATTGAAATCTTCATCTTCCTTTTAAGTTCAAATTTTGTAAGACTATAATTTTCTACCAAGTGCACTTTTACTGCCATCTAAAGGCATCTTACCCTGTATGAGCCTTAAACATAGCGAATCCAAAAGAGTATTGTGTTACTGCATTACATTTCTCGTACAAACTGTGGCTACACAAATATTTCGGCAGGGTTTGAACTGTGTAACTAATATTGTTTCTTTGGTATATGCCAAGTCCCATAATTTTAGGATACAACACCACAGAGAGTTTGTGTTCCATCAACTCTATTGTAATTGGAATAGGAGGTTCTTTAGGAACTATAACTGCTCCGCTTACTCCGCTCAATCTTTCGTCAGAAAATTTTGCAGCTGCTTATGGGCGCAGCAGCCATTTGGCTACCCGAACCGATCATTACTCAAACGAATACTTATATAACCAATGGAACCTACTGCCCTATTCTTACCAAGAAAGATTTTGGGACAGAAACCACCGCTTGGTAATTCAAAAAAGAATTTACGGTGCCGCCCTTGGCGTGCAGGCAGGTGGCGCAGTTAGCGCTGCCGGCAATGCGGTAGAGCAGCTAATTGTAAGTTTGGCGGGCAGGCTTATTGGCAGGGTAATTAGCGGCATTGGGTTAGATTCGTTGCAATCTTCACAAAGTTCAGTTTCTACTTTATATGGCATAAACGGCACCGATACTTACAACCAAAATACCACAGATTACAGCACCGTAAATACCAATATTTTTATTGTTCAAGGTTCTATTGGAGCCATAGCACAGGCGGGATTAAACATGGTGCTTTTTGGCAATTTCCCGTCTATTAGAACAGTGGGTGCATCTATGTTGCTCACGCCAAATTCGTTTACCCAATCGGTGGCTGTATTTAATTACCTGCGTAGTGTATTTGCCCGTGCCCAATCGGTTGCCTTCGTGGGCGATGCCGCTATTGGTGTTATTTTGCCCGGAGTGCAACTGCAAGTTTTGGCAACTTAATGCTACTCTACAAACACACAAAATCAGCCTTTTCAACAAATTTTGCTTTTCATAAACTGAAAATCTATCTTCGGTGCACGGAGATTTGCTGTGATAGAACAATTTTTGAATCGCTTTTTTTCTAACGATAAAGAACTGGTTGCCTTTGTAAAGGGCATTACGGGTATTACGCCTTCTAAGCTAAAACTATACAAACAAGTATTTAGCCACCGCTCTAAATTTTCGCAACCGGAGCAAAACAACGAGCGTTTAGAACTACTGGGCGATAGCATTTTAGATGCTTGTGTGTGCGATTACTTGTTTAAAAAATATCCCTACAAAGACGAAGGCTTTATTACCCTGCTGCGCTCTAAAGTGGTAAACCGCAGGCAGTTGAACGAACTGGGCGAGCGCCTCGGTTTAATGACAAAATTAGACTATCACAAGCGCCAAATGGGCGACTCTGCCAAAGATATGGCAGGCAATACTTTTGAAGCCTTAGTGGGTGCTTTGTACTTAGATGCAGGTTTTGAACCCACCAAAAAATTTATTCAAAAGAGAGTGCTCTCGCAGCTGTTGGATATAGATAATATTTTAGCTACCGAAATAGATTTTAAAAGCAAACTATATCAATTTGCGCAGCGCGAATCTAAAAAGCTGGAGTTTAACTTACACGAACAAAGCCGCAAAGGCAATAGAAGCTACTTCGTTATTCATATAGTGATAGATAATGAATTTGTGGCTGCAGGCGAAGGATTCAATAAAAAAACTGCCGAACAAAATGCAGCACACAATGCCGTAAAAGTAATTGGGCAAGCTGTTGTGGTAGGCGAAAACACTATTTAACTTCAGGAGTTTACTCTCTTCCAGCCAGCAAGTAGAGTACTGCCATGCGAACAGCCACACCGTTTTCAACCTGTTGCAAAATAATAGATTGCCCACTATCGGCCACATCGCTGCTAAGCTCTATTCCCCGATTTATAGGTCCGGGATGCATAATGGTTATCTTTTTATTTAGACTGTCTAAGAGTTCGCGATTTATACCGTAAAACAGCGAATACTCGCGCAAGGTTGGCACAAATTTAATATCCATCCGCTCTAGCTGAATGCGCAATACGTTTGCCACATCGCACCATTGCAGCGCTTTCTTTAAGTTCAACTCTGTGCGTACGCCTATTTCGCTCAAGTATTTTGGAAGTAAAGTTGGCGGGCCGCATACGGTTACCTCTGCTCCCATCTTCTTTAGCAATGGTATATTAGATCCCGCCACTCTGGAGTGTTTAATATCACCCACTATCAACACGCGCAAACCTTTTAGCGAACCAAATTGCTCGGTCATAGAATATGCATCGAGCAAGCCTTGTGTAGGATGTTCGTTGGTGCCATCGCCTGCATTTACAATGCTTGCAGGAATATGCTGCGATAAAAATACAGGTGCACCGCTACTGCTGTGGCGCATTACCACAATATCTACTTTCATGGCAAGAATATTGCGCACGGTATCTAACAGTGTTTCGCCTTTTTTTACCGAAGAACCCGATGCCGAAAAATTAATGGTATCGGCACTCAATCGTTTCTCTGCCAATTCAAACGAAATGCGGGTGCGTGTAGAATCTTCAAAAAATAAATTGGCAATGGTAATATCTCTGAGCGAAGGAACTTTTTTTATAGGGCGCTGTAACACTTCTTTAAAACGGGTGGCGGTTTGCAGAATCAATTCAATATCCGACTTTTGAATATACTTGATTCCGAGCAGGTGTTTCTGGCTTAAAGCACTCATTTTAAACGGTTGTATTTACCTGAAGAATTTTAATTACTAAATTATATACTTTCTATCCAAACCAAATCGTTTCCGGCTTCTTCTTCCCACTCTACCTTTACCTTTTCGTTTACTATAGAGTCTATTACTTTTCCTACATACGTTGCTTGTATAGGCAAATCGCGGTGTAGCCTTCTATCTATAAGCACCAGTAATTCCACATACTCCGGCCTGCCAAAATCGAGCATAGCATCTAATGCCGCACGAATGGTTCTACCGGTATAGAGCACATCGTCTATTAAAATTACTTTCTTCCCTTCTATCGAAAACGGGATATTGGTTTCGCTTGCCTGCAAGGGCTTTCCTTTTTGCCTAAAATCATCGCGGTAAAAAGTAATATCCAATTTACCATGCTCTATCTGGCGCAATTGGGTAATACGCTGCAATTCTTTTTGAATACGCAGCGATAGCAATACTCCGCGAGGTTGCACTCCAATAAGCACGCTATTGCTGAAATCTTTATGGTTTTCAATTAAAAGATGACAAAGCCTGTGAATGGTAAGCGAAAATTGTTGAGAAGCAAGAATTACGCGTGGCTGCATAAAAACTGCGCTAAAATAAAAATGATGTTGGGGTTTAGAAAAGAAATTTGCATCAAATATTCTTGAATAAGGAGTCAACCCTCAAAAAGTCAAATTTGCGGTTGAGTAATTGGACTTTGGTGTGTAAAAGTTGGTTAACGAACAAAAAATTGGGATTCTGATGTAGCCCAAAAATAAAAGCGGGTGAATTTTTCGTCCATTTGTTTATCATTCGTTTGAAGTTCATGACGGCTGCTGCAAGCATTATGTCGATATTGTCTCCAAAAATACCTCTCTAGTAGTTTCAGGATAATCGGTGGTCTTGTTTAAGATGGCTGATTTGGGGTTTTATTGTAGTTCACCTTCTGAAGCCTTTGCGAGTCTTGCTTTTGATGTGGTGTATCGGTGGTGGTTTCTTTTCTTCTCCGTCTTTGCCAAAATCAACTCAATGCCTTCTTCGCCTACCCGCTTTCGGAATTCTACCAACTCTGTGGGAACATGCTGCTCTTTGGCTGCAAACATTTGCTCTCCACAAAAGTACTGGTAGTAGGCATCCTCCGCCCACTGCCCCACTATGCTCTAATCGTTCAAGTTGCGCAAGTGTTGGAGTATCAGTAACCTTCCCATCAGGCAAATGGGCTTGGCAGATGCGCCATAATACACGCACTGTATACAAGGCAATTACTCAACCACCACCCGCAACGTTTTTACAAATCGCTTATTGTTTATAACTCTAAGCATATAAATGCCCGAAGAAACATTGCTTAAATCAATTTGCTGTTCAGGTTGTGTTTGTTTCCACCCCGCTACTATTTTTCCAACTGCATCGGTTACCAACACATCCAGTTCCCCATCGTAATCATGCTTCAACACAAACAAACCATTGCTCGGGTTAGGCATTAACATAACCGAATATGCACTCAATTCTTCAGTGCCTGCTACAATTACAGTAACACATTCAGTAGTGTCGGCACAGCCATTAAGCGTAACCAAACAACGGTAAGTTCCGCTTTGTGTAACCGTAAATGTTGATGTGGTAGCGCCATTAACGGGCAAGCCGGTATTACAATTAAACCACTGGTAACTTAACCCTGCTTGTAAAGCGGTGCATACATTATTGGTTACCGCAACCGAATCGTTGAAGGGGACTATTTGAAGATTAACGGTAATAAAGCTATCGCAACCGGAAGCATTGACTAAGGTATCGTAGTAAGTGCCGGTAGAATCCCACATAAAATTGCCACTGGGCGATGTATAACTGCCACATGCAGTGGCATTCAATGTTGCTGCACTGCTGAAACCCATAGTGAGATTAATCGTGTAAAAGGTATCGCAACCCAGCACATTGTAAAGCGTATCGGAATAAGTGCCGCTGCTATACCAACGAAAATGGAACCCGGGTGAAAGAACACTATCGCAGCCGCTCATGTTTAGCGTAATGCTTCCGGTTCCAACACATCCGTTTTGATATGCGCCCATATCGGAAAGTGGCATACGGCTTGCACCGGTTATATCTGTGGCAGGCGCACCGAGCGCACTTGCCGACTGCACACCCGGACTGTTGATACGCAAAGCCAATCCATTGTATTTGTAAAACCATTTGTTTTCAAATCCGGCTGGCACGCTATCAACGGCAAATAATGGCGTTGAGGAAATATTGGAACCGCCATTATAAACAGAGGCAGGCACCCCGCTTTGAAACAAATTGTAGGATGCCGAATCGGCACTGTTGCTGCTGAAAACCTGCTTTTGATTAGTCGCACCTACCGATGCACGGTTGTTCCAAAAAATGTTATTTAAAAATTTAACAGAGGAAGTTCCGCCTGTAGCAGCTTTTGTGCAAACTGCTCCGCCACTTTGATTTGCTGAATTGTTGTAAAAAGTAGCGTTTGTAACCCACACTCGTGTAACTCCATTGTTTACGCCTTCATTATACACGGCACCTCCATCAGTATATGCAGAATCTCTAGTAAACACCGCATTAGTTACTGTAAGTTGTATTTGTGCTTGCGCAGACGCACGGTTAAATATAGCAGCACCATAATGCGCTTTATTGTCAACAAAAACACAGTTGAAAATAGCCGGGTTGCTGTTGTTTCCAGTGCCGGAACATGCATTGTAAACACCCCCACCGCTATTGTCGGGTGCAGTTACACCGTCAGCGTTTCCATTGGTTATAATGAAGCCATCTAGAGAAGAAACTCCTGCATTTTTAAAAGTAACTACATGATAGCTGTTATCGGCAGATGAACCCTCATCACCAATGTTGCCATTCAAGAAGGTGTTATTCTCGGCAAGATTTCTCGCGCCACCGCCATTTGGATAGCCGCCTTTGACATGTAACCCACTGCGCAGAATGGTGAATGATGCTGAACGGTCGGTGTTGCTTTGATACCCCTTAGGAAAGTAATTGCCTCTTGCCACTAGAATAGTGTCGATAGCCGGACAATAGTTAGCGCGGTCGAGCGCTTCACTCAACGTTCTGAATGCGTTTTCCCAAGTTGAGCCATCGCCACTTGCAGCACGACCGGCATCCACATACAACACATTTTGATTATTCAACCCTGCGCTATCGCAATAACCAAGTAAAGCACTCTCGTAGGCACCACGGTCAACAGTTACATTTTGAATGCGTAAAGCTCCTGTGATGTCTGTTGCAATACCAGTGCTCAAAGCATTGGAACCGCTGTTCAATGCGGGCGACAGATAACTTACCTGCAAACCATCATCTCCGGTAAACCAAAAACCATCAAATCCTCCAGGCAATTGCCGCACTGTGAACAATGGATCTATTCCAACAATATTACCATTACCCACATGAGTGGCTTGAAGTATTGAGTAATTGATGTTTTCATTTCCCGCAGAGAAAACATCGGCACCGGCTGTTGCCGAATTTCCATAAAAAACTGAATTGCCAATTGACACTAACGAAGCATTATCGTTGTAAACAGCACCGCCACTTGCAGCAGTATTGCTGAAAAAAGTAGCGTTTGTAATTTCAGTATTGGAAGCAACATTGTAAACAGCACCACCATTTGCCGATGAAGTATTGTTGTAGAAAACCACATTCTGAATTTTGGGCGAAGAGTTATTGTTGGCAACTGCGCCCCCGTTGGCAGACTGGTTTCCGTTGAACACAACATTTCTGATGCGTGGCGATGAATTATTGTTTTGTATTCCACCTCCTTTGCCATTGGTTATCACAAATCCATCGAGCAATGCGGCAGTATCAACGTTGTTATTTACAAAAACAATGGTGTCGTTACCGCTTAGCGTGGTATTATAGCCCAAACTCAGGTTACGTTGTTGCAGTGTTTGCTCATTGCCTGCAAAGCCACCATAAATTTTCACATTGCTTTTCATGGCAAAAGAAGTGCCACTTACCGGTGGCGAATAGGTGCCGCCTGCCACCCAAACACTGTCGCCACTCTTGGCGGCATTGATGCCATCTTCAAACTTAGTGAAAGCAGTTGCCCAGCTTGTTCCGTTTTGTTCGGCAGTATCCTGTGCATGGTTTACATACCAACGGGTGATCATTGCTACACTTTCATACGCACCCGGGTCAGGCTTGCCCAGCTGCACTCGAGCCGCACCGCTTAAATCATTAGCCCCCGATGCATAATTGACATTTCCTGAGTTAATGAGATTACTGGTATTCTTTAAAAACAAACCGTCATCACTTGTTGCCCATCTGTTATCGTCTCCTTTCAAATTAGCGGTGTCGCTGAATTGCGGATTGCCCAATTCGCTGTTTGCAGTTAGAGTTGAAACAACACCTCCTCCAATGAAATATTGAGGGTTGTTTGCAATGGTATCGTTGTTATCATAAAAAATATTGTTGGCAATAATTTGTGTGCCTGTTGCGCCATTCAACGAAAAAGCGCCACCGCCTGTAGTGGCAAAACTTTTGAAGAAGGTGTTTTGTGCAATAAGATAAGTGCCGCTTGTGAAATTGGCGCCACCGCCTTGTGCTAAAGTTGAATCGTAAGCAAATAGATTATTGGTAATAGTGTGTGCACCGCCAAAACAACTGATAGCACCACCACCGCCATTAAAAGAAGTGTTTCTGTAAAAAACATTTTTGCTCACCTCGCCCATGCTATTGGTTCCGTTTCCTTCTAAACGAATGGCTCCGCCAAAACGAGCATTGTTGTTTTCATAAATAGAATTTGTGCTGGTGAGTTTGCTGCCCTGATTGGCAAATACCGCTGCACCTCCCTGAAATGCTGCATTGTTATAGAACGAACAATTATTGATAAGCACCTTTGATGCGGCAACATAAATAGCAGCACCATAGCCACGATGAAACTGTATTCCGTTTATAGCGTAACTTCCATTAACGGATGCATTGCCGTCAGCAAAAGTTATTCCGTCAATAACAGACATTGAAGCTGTATCGGTTTTAATAATCAAAATGTGATACGCATTATCGTTAGAAGTTGTGGAGTTGATATTCCCGCTCATGGTTACCTTATTAGATAACACATTTCTTACACCGCCACCATTAGGGTAACCGCCATACAACGAATATGAATTCGACATGTAAAAAGCCGTATCGCGACTTGCAGAGTATTCATTAGAACCGTTGGCATAGTATGTTCCTTGTGCAATGTAAATGGTATCTACCTGCGGGCAACGGTTTGCCGCACCCATCGCTTCGTTTAAATAGCGATAGGCAGTTGCCCAACTGCTGCCATCTCCGCTTGTTGTAACACTGCTATCTACATACAATGCAGTTAAGCCTGGGCATCCGAATGTTTCGTAAGCTCCGGCATCAACCGTAGCCTGCAAAACTCTTGCGCTGTTGGTGATGTCGGCAGTTGTTTCTTCCTGTATGTAAGTGTTACTGCCCGAATTGATGGTGGTGCTTGCTGCTTGCGGAATAAGTCCGTCATCATCCGTCATTATCTGTCCGTCAGCACCTGCCGGATTATTGATGTCGGTAAACAGCGGGCTTGCCCCGCCAACATGACTGGAGAAAATGTTTGTAGCTGAGTTGCTGTTGGTGTTGTGATACTCCTGCATTACGGTTCCAAAACCGTTTTGATTAACGTAGTTGCCCCACAAAAGAGAATTGTAAATATTAGTTATCGCATTACCCGCACCGTTTACATTAATCGTTTCTACAAAACCTCCGAAATATCCATTGGCAATATTGTTAGCGCCTGTGCAGTTGTAAAGATTCAGTGCAACATCAACATTGTTATTGCCTCCTTTCAGCACATAAATAGCACCGCCATTGGCAGTTGCATAATTGTTGTAAAACAAACATTGAATGGCAGTGAAAGTATGATTGGAAAAAGCATCCATTACACTTATTGCACCACCAAAGTTTGCGGAATTATTGCGGAACACACAGTTGCGCACTATAGGTGTAGGAGCCGCTGCAATACCTGAATAATGGATACCGCCCCCATTTTGATAAGCGTTCAACGTAGGGTGGTTGGCATTTCCGTTCTGTATAATCAATCCGTCTAATAATGGAAATATTCCGCCATACGTTACCACGTGGTAGGCATTGTCTGAGGTATCGCCCAAAACGCCAATGTCACCATCTAAAATGGTTGGGTTGGCAGGAATGTCGCGCTGAGAAAACGAAGTTTCGTTTCCGGCAAACCCTCCATATAGTTTATTCGAATAACCCAGGTAAAATGTATTGAATCGGCCCTGATTGGTTCCGTTGGCAGCACGGTCGGGGTAATAGGTGCCTTGTTTAATCCAAATATCTTTCAGGTAAAATCCATTAAAGGCACTGGCGATGGCATCATTCAAATTGTTGAATGCGGTTGCCCAACTATTACCATCGCCACCGTTAGGAGCATCGGCCGCTACATATACAATAGGATTTATTTCGTAGGCGCCCATGTCAATGGTATCCTGCACTACGCGCGGAACACCTGCTAAATCAAAATTTGTATCATTCAACGTTTTCGAACCCATGTTACGGCAAGGTGAATTAGGAGGAATTACCATTGGTGGGAAGGACAAGTATCCCGGATTCACATCAATGTTCATTCCGTTGTCAACACCGGTAGCGCTCACCCACGCCCCGCTGCCGCCACTGCCTTGTATGTTTGAATAAGTAAATGAACATCCTGGCGAACCGATTTCATTTTGTGCAGTTCCAGCTGTATCGCCCCACAAAATACTGTTGCGAACTGTAATAGTTGCGGTTGCTGAAGAAATTGCTCCTCCGCTGTTTGCAGCTTTATTATAGCCCGCTGAACAGTTGGTTAACCGCGCAGCAGTGTTACTAAAAAATAATGCACCGCCATTTTGCGATTGATTGTTGCGGAAAAGACAGTTGGTAAAATCTGCCGAGAGCGCAGATGGAAATGCGATGGCTGAACTGTAAAACGCTCCACCATTTCCACCGGCAGTGTTGCCCACAAACACGGAATTCTGCGCTTTCACCTGACCCACAAATGCGATACTGGGAATACCAATGCCACCTCCATTGCCTGAAGCATAATTGTTTTGAAGCATAGAATTTTTCAGCGTAAGCCGCTCTATGCTGTCGTTAAATGCCGAAAGCATTTTTATTCCACCGCCAAATGAAGAAGCGTTTTCATCGCCTCTTCCATCGGCTATTATTACTCCTTCAAGCATTATTTTGCTTACGCCCGAAGGGATAGTAACCACATGGTAACTGTTATCAGTAGTCGATGATATGTTACCAATATTGCCCGATAGCACGGTAATGTTCACCGAAGGATTGCGGTCGGCAAACACCGAGCCGCCCGAAGGGAACCCACCATAAAGTTTATCTCCATCGCGCAGGGTAAATGTTTGGTTGCGGTCGTTAAGATTAACCAATACACCTCTGTCGGGATAGT
This sequence comes from Chitinophagales bacterium, assembly GCA_019638515.1. Classification (NCBI taxonomy): domain Bacteria; kingdom Pseudomonadati; phylum Bacteroidota; class Chitinophagia; order Chitinophagales; species Chitinophagales bacterium. The sequence goes on from JAHBTS010000003.1 coordinate 314,015, forward strand.
AAGTGCCTGCGGCAATGTAAAAATTGCGGTTGTTGTTGCAAACATTCATCAGCGCATCCTGCAAGTTGTTGTAAGCATTTGCCCAATTGCTGCCGTTATTGGCACCTGTAGCTGATGCATCCACATATACATTGTTAGAAGATGCCGAGCTGACAATAATAAACTGCTGGGCATAAGTGGCGCTGTTTCCGTTCAGGTCGGTTACCGTATAGTTTACGGTATAGGTGCCTCCCAAATCGGCACAGGAAAAGGTGCGCGGAGTCCAGGAATAATTTACCGTAATCCCCGAGCAGTTATCGGTTGCCACCGGAAAATCATTTTGTGTTACCGTGTATGGTCCGGTAGCAATGTCGCGGTAAACCGGATTTGGGCTCAGGGGCCAGGTAGGAATTTTGGGCGGAGCCGAATCTATTACCCGCACACACAACTCAGTATCCGAAGTGTCCACATTGCCGGCAAAATCGGTGGCTATAAGCCGTACTTTCCTTATGAAGCCAACATCATTGCAGTTGAAAATACTTTTGGTGAATGACAACGTTTTTACCGAATCATTATCTGTTGCCCATGCATAAGCAGCATTTACGGGCAGCGTTACCTGTGTGGCTGCAGTCGGATTGCTGAAACTAAGTTGCAGCGAAAGTGTAACTGTATCTGTGGTTACTGTAGCTACCGGAGGAATGTTATCGGCAATGGTGCGGTATGAAAACGAACCGCTTTGAGGCGCGGTGGTAACAGCGCCCGGAACATAACTGATGTTGGTAAACTCCCCTGAAGACGACTGGCAATAAAGTTTTCCTCCCCATCCGGGCTTTCGTAAATAAGCCGCACTGGTTGAAAAATTATTTGTAAGATTTAATTTACTACCGTTCCATTCAACATCAATAGCCGGGGCACCACCTGCACCTGCACCAGGGTATGACATTCCACCAAAATCTTCCGAACCACAAGCGCCAGCACCTCCACCAAAAAAACCACATCCGCCAGCACCACCCAGATAAATAGGGCTGGGTTGGCAATTAGCATAATTGTAAAGAACAGAGCTTGGGTTAGCCACTACTTGCTGAAACTGTTGCTGTGCTTTTGAATAGTAAATAGGCTGCCCACCACCCTGGCCTGCGTAAACTGCTGTGATGGCATAGGAATTATTGTAAACACCTGTGCTGTAGCTAAATGTTTTATGCCGTGCAGAGGATGCAATGCCAAACGAATTCGTATCGGGCATAAAAGATGAGGAACCCGAATAGGTAGTGTAGGCGCTCACGACACTTGAAGATGTGCAGTTATCACCTACGCCTCCGCTCGCTACATTAGAGTAAGGGTCTGTTGTAGCAATTCCTCCACCTTTTCCCGCTTTGGCGGCATTCAGCGTTGCCCATCCACCACCACCTCCTCCGGCTCCTGCAATAAAATATCCGGGCAAGAAATCTGTTTCATGAAACATTTTTATGTACTGGATTTGAGGAACCAGCCAACACATGCCCGTAGAGCCGCCTCCGCCACCGGTAGCAACTAAACCGAACAGGTTGGTGCTTTGTCCGTGTTTGCCATATACCACTAAAAATGGTTTGCCATACGATGACGAAGAAGTGAGCATGTAAGTAAACTGAACAGTGCCCCCTTGTCCTGCATGGGCAAGCTGAGTTTGTGAGCCGTTTCTGAAAGTTGCCGTTCCACCATCGGCTCCTCGCAACTGAAACTCTACTCCCATAATGCCCAATCCTTTTGCCGGCATGGTACGTATCTGGGTTTCCAGATTGTTAATGTCATCAGGAAAAGCCGTAGTATTTGTTACCCAATTGCCATTGGTATTTACTAATGGAATGCCCGCATAAGGAAGATTGGGCAACTTTTGAAGGTCAATACTGCTTTGAGCAACAAGGGTTCCCGATAAAAGAACAAAAGCAAAAAAGCATGTATAAACTACCTGTAATGCACGACCTACGAATAACAAAAAGTGAGGCATGGTGTTTTTTATTTTATGAATTCTAAAGTAATGAAGCAAATGTCGAAAAAGAAATTGCGAAACTCATTACTACTTAATTACTACCACCTTGTCTGTAACGTAAAGAGCTAGTAGTATTGTAATGCAGTGAAGGTAAATGGCGCTTACCAGCTGGAAACGACAATTGATAAATTTTAAAACAATGGTAGTAAACTATCCGTATTTACGCTACTAACATGAAAAAAAATATAACAGTAACAGGTGCACTTGAAAAAATATGGAATACCAGCATGATACCCCTGCTGCGTCAGTATGATGAGTTAAAAAAAATTGAGACTACAAGCAGCAGCCGTTTAAAACGCGAAGAACTTCCATTGCTTCGTCTTACTGAACTAATGTTGCTGCGCCAAATGAACCGACACAAGGAAGCCGATGCACTTTGCATTAAGCGCGAAAAACAATTCAACAACATTAAGAACAAACTATATGCGCACCGATGGAAAAGAATGAAGTTGGTGGAGCAAATGCGTAAGAACAATACTGCCACAGCAGCAGCAGCTAAAGCATTAGCCGATGAAGCTTCTGCCAATAACTGGATAGAGGAAGAACTGCGTGCCTTGTTTTTACAGCACTTAATTGAAATGCACCAAGGGCATTTTGCATTGGCCCTCGAAACCGCCCAACAGGTAAAACTGCTGGCACAAAAAAGCAAGAATGAATATTTTGTATTGCAAAGTGCTTGGGCTGTGGCGCATGTTCATTTTTTCTTTGGCTATTATGAAAAATCTTTAAAAGAATGCTTGGTGGTAAAAAAGCTGTTTGATGAAAATGATTTAAGCCAACCGCAACATCTTACATTCTTCAATTTGTTGGCAAACTGCTATCAAACTCAAAAAAAGCTAACCCCAGCCATTAAACTTTACGAACGGATTTTGGAACATATAAAAACGCCCGAAACAGCCGATTCGCTCATATACATTGCCGCCTCTTCTAACCTTGCCACTGCTTTAATTGAAAAAGGGCAATTGAATAAAGCTGAAAAAATTTACATGGCTGTAGATGTTTTCGCACAAAAAAATAGTTGGCACAATTATCGGCTCGATTCGCAACTAAATCTTGCACGGCTTTACCTGAAACAAAATAGATTGAACGAAATGCGAGCAGCAGTTGAAGAAGCCGAGCGTTTATCGGCACAAATTAAAATCCTCCGGCTTGAAGTAAGCGTGCTTCAACTTAGAGCACAATATGAAAAAGCCGCAGGCAATACTGCCAACGCTTTAGCTGCACATGAAAAATATTTTTCAAAATACCGCCAATGGCAAACTTTAGAAGATGCTGAAAAAATAAAAGCAATTGAAACCGCTCATCAACTACAAATTCAACAACTAAATCATGAAGTGATGAAGAAAGAACATCAACTACAGGAACAGGAAATACAATTGCTCAATTCGCAATTGCATCAAAAAGACAAACTCATTACTCAGTTTGCCGATTATTTTACTGAGTTGGAACAAACCTCCATTCGCAGAAAGGAAATTTTTTTAAAACTGCGTAGTATGGTTAACACGGTTAAACAAACCCAACAATATGAACGAGCCGGTTATTCGGCAAAGTTTAACGAAGCGCACCATGCCTCGAAAGACGTTTTAATGAAAAGGTTTCCGGGCATTTCTAATGCAGAAGCCAACACCGCTATTATGCTTACAAAAAGCTTAAGCAATAAAGAAATTGCCACGCTTACACTTACCACTGTAAGAAATGTAGAAAAACACCGCCTTAGTTTGCGCAAAAAACTACACTTGAAAAGAAATGACGATTTGGTGCAGGCATTGCGCAAAGAAATCTTAACTCACTAGTTAATCATCAACCACTTTTCATGCAGCCCAACCAATCAAACTGATGAAAAATAACTTTAGCATAAAAAGGATTGGGGATGAAGTCAACATCAGCTGAGCTATTGACGAGTGCCACAAAAGGAAGGCGCAACATTGCAATACACCCAACATACATAAAACCCCAATACCAAATTCTAAAACTGGATTTCGAAAAACTTGCTGATTGTTAAAGTCAACTACGCCTCCGAACGCTTTGGGGCAACATATTTTGCAAGGTTTTACCACAAAATTCTTGCAACACTTGCAAGTTATTACACTACATTCTCAACCGATTGTGCTGACAATGTTAACATTGAAGGTTTTTTGAGGGGAAAATAAATAGTTTCTCTTATCCCATACCGCCAACCACCTTTGTTTTAAAACAAAAAGGGCTGAACAAAAGATGCTCAGCCCTTTGCTATATTAGTTGTTACAGTTTAGAATTTCAAGATTTTAAATTCTGTTCTGCGGTTTTCTTGGTGTTGCTCATCGGTACAGTTAGATTTTACAGCGCCTTCGCAAGCACATTTATTCACCAATCTACTTTCGCCATATCCGGCTGCTACTAATCTGTTTTTACCCACACCGCGGCTGATAATGTATTTAACGGCACTTTCTGCACGTTTGGTAGAAAGCTGGCGGTTGTATTCTGCGGTAGCACGACAGTCTGTATGTGAACTCAACTCAATTTCCATTGTTGGGTTATCGAGCATAATTTTTACCAACTTATCTAACTCGCGTGCAGCATCCGGGCGAATATCCCATTTATCTAAATCGTAGTAAATATTTTCAACTTTTATGGCTACACCTTTCTTCACCTTTTCTAATTCTAAAGTAGCATAAACAGTTCCCGGAGCTTGCTTGCCCACGGTGGTAACGGTAGATGATACAGTAAGGTAGCGCACATTAGGGTCGTTTGGAATATCCTTGCTGGCCTCTAAGCGGTAGTTGCTCCCGGTTTCTACTTCAAAGAATGCCTTACCCAAATCGTTGGTTTCGGCTCTTACAGGTTGCTGGGTATTCATGTTTACCATCTTCACTTTTGCATCGCGCAATGGCTCTTTGGTTTTTTTGTCTAATACCGTTACTTCCAAGTTCAAGCCACCTTGCTGCTGTAAAGGAATTTGCACAGTTATAGGTGCATTATCTGTTTGTGCTTCTACAGTTGCAGGTATAAAACCGTCTTTGCTTGCCATAAACTTATAGTTGCGTTTAGGCAATGCCGGAAACTGTACGGCACCATTTTTATCGGTAAGGCGGCTGCCTTTTTCTATACCGTTTTCAAATACAATTACGCGTGCATCTTTAATTGGGTCTTTAGTTTTGGCATTATATACGATGGCATTTATTACAATTCCCTTTCTAGTGAATTTGTAAATATCGTCATCGCCAACGCCACCATCGCGGTTAGAAACAAAGTAGCCGAATTTGTTGTCGGGCTCAATAATATATCCGAAATCGTCTTTATTACTATTGATTGGATAGCCCACATTTTCCGGAGCACTCCATTTGCCGCCTCTTTGGCTGGCGCTGAATACATCTAAGCCGCCTAAACCTGCATGACCATTTGATGCAAAATACAAGGTACTGTCTTCTGCAATGTATGGAAACATTTCATCGCCAGAGGTATTGATGTCTGCACCCAAATTTTCGGGCACACTCCATTCGCCTCCAATTTGGCGGTGTGTAACATATAAATCTACGCCACCTTGTCCGCCCGGTTTATCGCTGGCAAAATAGAGCGTTTTTCCATCGGCAGTAAGTGTTGGATGGCAAACGGAATAGTCTTTGTTGTTAAACGGTACTGCTTCAATAATTTCATCGCCCCAACGTGCTTGGTCGGGCAAATACACCATGCGGTAAATTTTCAATTTCACAATTTTATCGGTGCTGGTGCGCGGACGGTTTTTTACGTAATTGCTGCGTGTAATATAAATTTCATCGTTCTTTTTATTATAGCTCATGGGACCTTCGTGAAATCTGCGGTTGGGCTGGCGTCCTTTCATGGCGTTAGCACCTACTATGTTTCCGCTCCCATCGTTTTCGCTTTCATACATTTGTAAGAAAGGAGCATCGGTCCAATCGTCTTTTCTTCCTACGCCACCATCCGGTTTTTGGCGATTGCTGCAAAACATTATGCGACCCTCTTTGTAAAATGCAGGGCCAAAATCCGATGCCGGGGAATTGGTAGTTAAAAGTTCGATGCTATAAATGCCTTTGTCTTTTGCCATTTCCTTTACACGATCTAATCCGCTCATTCTTTCTTTCACACTTTGGTTGCTAGTGTCTGTATCTAAGAATGCTTTATAGTATAGTTTGGCTTCATCGTATTTTTTATTGCTGCGCAGGGCTTCGGCATAGTAAAGTTTGTTTTCCGGCTTTAAACCTGCATCGTTGGCAGTAAGTGCATACCATTTTTCGGCTTCCTGCCAATTGTTTAGCAAGCGATAGCTGTCGGCTATTTTTTGGCGAAGTGCAGAGTTGCCACTGTCTTTCTTCACGGCTCTCCCATAATACTGCAATGCAGTGGTAAAATCGAATCGTTTGAAATAGACATCACCCATGCGCTCGGTGGGTTTTTGAGCAAGAGCTATTGTGGCAACAGCCAGCAATGCCCAACTAAGCGTCCAAATCTTTTTGCCCATACTTTATATTTAGTCTGTTATTGTTCGGTTTAACAAAGTGGTTTAGAAATATTTTACATAACGTGGTGTTACAAAGCGCTTACGGTTGTAAGAGAAATCGTAACCTACCATAATTTCGTGTGTGCCACCATGATACGGATTAGTTCTTGAGAGTGTGGCATCGTAAGCATAGCCTATACGCAATTGCGGTGTTACCTTTGCCTCTATCATTCCTATAATAGACTCGCCTCTCCAGCGTTGGTAGTCGCCACCAAGTCTCCAACCTGCTCCTACCCACAAGCGGTCTATAAACAATAGGTTTAAGTTAAAATCGAACTGTGGTAAATTTCTTCTGTCGCCCTGTACATATTTCATTAAGAAAGTTGGCTTTACTTTTACAATAGCGCCATCTTTTCCAAAAACATAACCGGCAGTTAATAAGTAATGGTTGTACTGTTTTGCTACTTGCTCGCCTGCTTTTGCCAAGCTGAACGGACCATTTAAGCTGTTTGGAATCAGATGCGGTACAGAAACACCTATAAAGTAGCGTTTACCGTAAACATAGATTCCAAAGCCCACATTAAACAACGGTAAGTTTTGGTTTACGCTAAATATCTGGTCTGAAGTGAAACCATCCGGCAATACCGCATCAGAATTGCGCTGTTGGTAATAGGTAAATCCTGCTTGAACGCCTAAGCATATTCTCGACTTGCGTACTTTTATTCTATACGAAAAAGCCGGAGTAATGGAGAACATATTAGTAAGCCCCAAACGGTCGTTCATAATAGTTGCTCCTAAAGCGTATTGGTCGCGCTTAAATGGCGCATGAATACTGGCATTAAAAGTACGCGGAGCACCATCGAACCCAGCCCACTGGTGGCGGTAGATGGCGGTGGCGCTAATTACTTCGTGGCTGCCTGCATACGCAGGATTCAAAAACAAGCCATTGAACATATACATACTGTACATGGCATCTTGTTGAGCCAAAGCAGCAATGGTTACGAAGGCTGCTAAAAGTGTCGCATAAATCTTGCGCATGTGTTAAGTATTTGCGTTTACTGTTTCTTTTAAAAACTGTCTTCCGATTTATTTTAAAAAACCGGAAGACAGTGTGTTTTTGCTATTATCTGTTTATCACTACAAATCTGGCTTCTTTCCTATTGGTTCCATCGCTGTATTCATATACATAGAAGTAAGTTCCATCAGGAAGGTCTTTATTCTCCTTGTTGGTTCCTTTCCAATCGTTTTGGTAGTGGCCTTCACTAAACCAAACTTCGTTGCCCCAACGGTTAAATACGCGCAGTTTTGCTTGTGGGTATTGTGGGTTACAGTTAATATCGAATACATCATTCACACCATCATTATTTGGTGAGAATGCATTCGGGAATGTACAATCAACTGTAGTATCTATTACTGTTACACAAACCGAAGCAGTATCGCAAGCAATAGCGTTTCCAACCACAACACATACGCTGTAAGTAAAGTTATCTAAGCCTGCAAAACCATCGTTTGGTACATAGTTTACAGTATTATCGCCATTTACTGCAACAGATCCATTTAGCGGACGAACAGCAATGGTTACAATAGTATCGTTTGCATACGGTATAGAATCGTTTGCCAATACATTTACTACCACCAATGTGCTATTAGCGGTTACTACCGAATCGCAAGCAATATCGCGCGCTTCAGGAGTTGGTTTCACACCTACATACACTACTACCAATCCGGTGTCGCTCAATGAAGGTGTTCCGTTATCGCACAAGATATAAGTAAAGGTATCTACACCCACAAAGCCTGCATTTGGTGTGTAAGTAACCGTACCATCGTTGTTGTTGGTTACAGTACCATTGCTTGGTTGGGCAAGTGGCGCTGTGCAAATAGCAATACTATCGCCATCGTTATCGTAATCATTGAGTATGATATTGATAACTACAGGTTTTGAAGTATCGGTAGCGGCTACATCTACCACTGCAACAGGTGGGTTTTGGCCGTCAGGAATTGGCAATACTGTGTATATTACTGTAACAGTATCACACAATGTTCCATAAGGGCTATTGTCGCAAACTACTACTTGGAAAGTATCGTTTCCAACATAGCCTGTATTTGGTGTGTACTCAAAACAGTTGGTGGTTCCGCTGAATGTAATTGTTCCATGTACAGCACCGTAAGAGCCTGTTACATGCACCGAATCTCCATCCGGATCGCTCACATTCACACAAGTAGTATTTGGTATGTTTTCGTAAGTTGTATCTACTATAACCGTTGGATTGGTTACCGGAGGATGGTTTACGCAACTATCTACCACAATCACTGCACCTACACTTTGGCACAACTTAGGCGTACCATCATCACAAACTGTATAGAAAATATAATCTGTGCCTAAGAAGTTGGTTGCTGGAACGTATCTGATATACTTGCCATTTGCACGTACTGCAAAACCGCTGCCTGTATAAGAGAATGTATCCAACGCCAATGTTCCACCATCTGGATCGTAATCGTTTGCCAATGGATCTAATGTGGCAACAGTATTCATACATACTTTGAACGTATCCGGAGTTGCCACAGGATAGGTTCCATTGCATGGGAATCCTGTAATTTTAATTACTACTGTTCCTGTATCGCATACTCCACAATCGTTGCAAACTTGATATGTGAAGGTATCGGTTTTGCCAATTGTAGATTGTCCTCCAGGAGTGTACATAATTTGACCGCTACGACTATATCCTAATGTACCTAAAGTAGTGCTATCTATGATGGTAAATGAAGTACCGATAAAGTTGATATCGTTACCCGTAACATCGAAGGTACCATCGCAATTGTAACCAACAGCTATTACATCATCATTAGCAACCGGAGGAGGGCACATAGTTGTATCTACCTGTATAATTACCAATGCTGAGTCGCAGAATGTTTCGCTTCCGCAGCGTGTGCAGGCTAAATACTTCATAGTATCTAATCCGGTAAAGTTGGCATTTGGCGTATAGGTAACTACATTATTCACCAATGCAACTGTTCCATGTTTAGGTCCGGAAATCAATGAAGCATTCAACACATTTGGATTTGGATTATCATCGTTTACCAACACACTAACACTAATTGGTGTGTTTACGAGTGTTAATCCGTAATCGTTAAACGCATTTACCGGACTGCAATTCGGGAATATGGTAATACTGATGTAAGCAGTATCGCTGCCGCAAATTCCTGAACCGCGGTAGATTAGATAATCGTTACCAAAGAAGCCCGGAGCTGGTTGGTAGTACACTTTGTTACCAATTACTTGTACGGTTCCTCCGTGTAGCGAAGTTTGCTCCATCGTTACATTCAACGGCACATTGTAGTTAATATCATTTGCCAATACATCAATTAGAGTATCGGTGTCTTGATACATAAATACCGAGTCGCCAATTACCTGTGGAGGAATACATACAAAAGTAGTAATGGTTACACAAGCTGTATCTACTGCTCCCCATTCATCTTTAATAGAGTAGCAGAAACCATCTGTGCCTACAAAGTTGCTATCTGGAGTATAAGTAACAAGAGGGCGACAAGAGTCTCCATTGATATAAGTATAGCTTAACGATCCAAACAATGGCTGTGCAATAATTTGCTCTAAACAGAAGCTATCGCTTTCTGGATCGTAATCGTTTCCAAATATATCAACAGTTACAGGATTGTTTAATCCGGCAACGGTGTCGTCATCTACAGCTACTACACTATTTGGTATAGTAACTACCACTACTGCAGTATCGCAAAGGCTTGGATTTCCATTGTCGCAAATTGCATAACAGAATGTATCCGGTTGCAGCGCATTAGCAGTAGCACCAGGTGTGTAAGTAATAGTTCCGTTTTGGTTTACGGTAGCAGTTCCACGCAACGGAGCACAAGGCAAGCCTGGTTGAACTGTTACAGTATTTCCATCCGGATCGCTGTCGTTATTCAACACCGGAATAACTACCGGAGTTCCCTTCTCTGTAGTTGAATAATCATTTACAGCTACAGGCGGATTGTTGGTATAGCTTGGGTTATCAATAATACAGATTACTACATCTGCAGTATCGAAACCTCCTTTGCTATCTGTAATTACATACGTAAATGTATCGCAACCTTCGTAACCCGGATTGGGTTGGTAACCAACTACCCCTGTTGTATTGTTCACTCCGTTTATCACACCATGATTTGGTGCATCAATAATTCCAACTACTGTAATTGGATCGTTGTCCGGATCGAAGTCGTTTGCAAACACATTAACATTTACGCTTACATCCTTAGGTGTAGAAGCATAATCGTTATTAGCAACAGGTGGATTATTTACACTTCCTGTATCTACTACCGTTACTATAATAATGCTAGTATCGCAAAGTGGCGTTACCGGATATGCTGCATTGTCGCATACATAGTATGGAATTGTAATTGTACCTGTAAATCCGGCAGGAGGAGTAACCACAATACCGCCATTGGTAGTAACTGTTACGCCAGTGCCTGTTACGCTTGGTGTTCCATAACCGTAGTTTAATGGATCGCCATTTGGATCGTAAGTGGCGGCTGCAACATTCACCGGTATTGGCGTATCCTTCTTCGTACTTACATAAATAGTATCTGCCACTGGAGGTTCATTGCGCGGAGTAACAGTAATAATTACGATATTGCTATCGCATGCACCTTTATCATCACACACTACTGTGCAGAAGGTATCAATACCATGCCAATTAGGTGTTGGGGTGTACTGGAAGCAAGTATCGCTTATTCTTGTTATGGTTCCGTGAATAGCTCCACAAGCATAGGCAGTTACCACTAAGTTATCGGTATCTGCATCAAATACTGCAGGGCAAATTACTATCAACGAGTCTTCAGGAATGCTATCTACAACAATTGGTATGGTTGGAGTATCGTTCACAGAACAGATATTTACAAATACCATTGCTGTATCGCAATCTTTCGCACATTCAACGTTACAAACTGCATATATAAACGAATCTACACCGTTGAAGTTTGGTTGAGGCGCATATCTCACAAAGCCATTATTGTTTACTACAGTAACACTTCCATTAGAAGGTTGAGCAACAATAGACACCACCATTTGGTCGCCCTCCAAATCGGTATCGTTATCGGTTAGCATAGCAAACACCTCTTGGTCTTCACAAGTTTCCATTGTATCTACCATTGCAACCGGAGGCTGGTTTACATGTATAAATACCGTATCTGTGGCGGTACAAGCATTTGGTGTGTTTATAGCTACTGCTACATAACCATGATCCATTCTGCTTGGAGTAACAGTAATTGGAGTTAATCCTGAAATTAAGAATGTGCCATTTACATCATACCACTGTATATTGAATACATCTGGTGAATAAGTAGCACTTAACGCCACTGTGTTACCACGGCAAATAGAATCTTTATCGGCAGTTATAGAAACGGTTGGAGCCTGCTTAACTTTTATAGTAGAAACAGCACTATTTGAACATCCGTTTTGGTCCGTATAAACATAAGTAATTATGTTATTTCCTATTGTTGCATTTGCCGGAGTAAATACGCCCGTAATAGAATCTACCCCTGCTCCGTAGAATTTACCACCCACAGGCGAAGCAACCAATGTAACAGCATTTGCATTGTTGCAATACTCAGTATTATCATTAGATAAAGAAACTATTGGCAATGGTGTAATTACAATTGGCTTAGTAATGCTATTGGTACAACCAAGGCTATCTGAATAAGTGTAGGTAATACTGAAGGTTCCAGAGCCGGTTAAAACAGTAGAGAACGAATTGCCTACCACACCTGCACCACTAAACACACCACCTGTAGGAGTTCCTACAAGCGGAATAGTTTGTGTGCTCACACAGTAAGAAGAATTCAACACAAAATCTACTACTGGTTTAGGATGAACCACTACGGTTACGGTTCCACTTCCTGAACAGCCGTTAGCATCTGTAACAATTACTGTGTAAGTAGTTGTTTGTAAAGGCGAAGCTAATGGATTTGCAGATGTAGTTGAAGACAAGTTTGCCCCTACCCATTGGTAAGTATATGGATATACCCCACCTTGTGCAGTTGGCATACCACCCAAAAGAACACTTCCGTTTGTTCCTGCACAGTAGCTACCTCCATTGCCAGCATCAACCTGTAATGTACTTTGCGATACATTTACACGTACTATATCTGTAGCAGTGCAACCAAACTGGTCGGTTACGGTAAGTACAAAATCGGTAGAAGCACCTAAGTTTTTCACAACCGGATTAGCAACTGAGTCGCCAGATGGAAGCCAACTGTAAGTGTATGGCGGATTACCGTTTGAAGCAGCAGGTGAGCCACCCAATACTACACTATCGGCACTACATGCCACTAAATTCTTATCAGTTCCTGCATCAGCCACTGGGTTAGAACGTACCGTAACTGTTACAAATGAAGTTGAAGAACAACCTAATGCATCTGTTACTGTTAATCCATACACTGTGCTGGCTATAGGTGTAACTACCGGATTTGGCACATTGCCTAACACCGGAGACCATGAGTAAGTATATGGAGCTACACCACTTGTAGCTGTTGGATTAGCACCTAAACGAACAGCAAAACCATTACAAACTGATGTATCTAGACCTGCATCTGCAAATGGTTTTTGCGAAACCGTAATAGTTACTGAATCTACAGCGATACAACCATTAGCATCAGTTACAGTTACATAGTAAACAGTTGTTGCCAATGGCTTAGCTATTGGATTAGCATCGGCAGCCGAAGAAAGACCAATTGCCGGTTGCCAATTGTAGCTATAAACAGGTGTTCCACCAGCAGCAGTTGGAGTACCGCCCAAGCGAATGCCTGCAGTATCGCCCGTACAAATGCTAGTAGCATTTCCGGCTTCGGCAACTAAACTAGAAGGTGTAACTGCTACCAATACATTATCTGTAGCTGTACAACCTTTTACATCGGTAACCAACAAGGTATAAGTTTGTGTAGTGCTAATTCCACTTACGGTTGGGTTGCCAATAGTGCTATCACTTAAGCCCGCAGTTGGCTGCCAAACATAAGTGTAGCTTCCGCTTCCTCCACTCGCAGCAGGCGAACCGCCAATAACCACCGAAGCTCCGGCACAATTCACAATAGATTTGTCTTGTCCTGCATCAGCTATTGGCTTAGCATTAACATTCACCACTTGAGCACCGGTACCGGTACAACCTCTAGCATCGGTAACTGTAAGTGTGTAAGTAGTGGTAGTAGTAGGGAATACACTTGGATTTGCAGAAGCTGCATTCACCATAGATATAGTTGGCTGCCATGTATAAACATAAGGAGCCGTTCCTCCACTTACTGTTGTTGTATTTCCTAAACGAACTGTATCGCCAGCACAAACTGATGTATCTGCACCCATAGCTACACTAATTGGAGCATTTACATTCACGCGTACAGAATCTGTTGCTGTACAACCTTTGGCATCGGTAATCAACACATTGTATGTTGTACTTTGCGATGGACTTGCCATTGGGTTTGCCACCGTAGTATTGCTTAGTCCCGCAGCAGGCAACCAAGCATACACATAAGGCGACACGCCTCCAACTGCAGTTGGATTTCCACCTATCAATATCGAATTAGCTGTGCCATAACAGATGGTGGTATCAGTACCTGCATTGGCTTGTAAGGTGCTTGGCACTACTTGTACTGTTACGGTTGAAATTGCTGTGCAGCCCAATCCATCGGTTACAGTTACTGTAAAGATGGTAGATTGAGTTAAATTCTTCACCACCGGATTAGCAACTGATGCACTGCTTAAGAAAGAAGCATTAGACCATGCATAAGTATATGCACCGCTTCCACCGCTAGCAGTTGGAGAACCTCCAATTGTTACTGAATCTTTAGGGCAAGGATTTATTGCCTTGTTAGAACCTGCATTGGCTACCAATTGTGGAGCAATGCTCACCAATACAGAAGCCGTACCTTTACAACTATTGGCATCGGTAACTGTAAGTGTGTAGGTAGTTGTTTGTACCGGACATGCAACCGGATTAGCACCATTGATAGGTACAATAGAAGTAGTTGGCGACCAAGCATAACTAAATGGAGCACGTCCACCTGTTGCTGTTGGTGTACCACCTAACTGAACACATCCATTGTAACACAATGTAGTGTCTTTTCCTGCATGCACTACCGGATTTTCAAATACAGTTATTCTTACTGTATCTATAGCTTGGCAACCTTTTGCATCGGTAATAACCAATGTATAAGTAGTAGTAGTATCTGGTGAGGCAACCGGATTGCTGATATTATTAAGGTTTAGACCTGTGGTAGGAATCCAAGTATAAGTGATTGGCGACACACCACCCGATGCGGTTGGCTGCCCACCTAAGGTAACTTGAGTACCTGTACCTTTACAATATGCTGCATTATTACCAGCTTCAGCTACCAAACCACTTGATACGGTATTAACTACCACTTGATCGGTTGCGGTACAACCAAACGAGTCTGTTACATTCAATGTATAAGTAGTAGTGCTACCTATGTTTTTCACATAAGGATTTGAAATACTGCTATCGCTTAATCCTGCTGAAGGAGTCCACAAATAGCTGTAAGGAGCTGCTCCTCCACTTGCAGCCGGAGAGCCACCTATTTGCACACTATCTGAAGAACATACTACCAACGATTTATCGGCACCTGCATCTGCTACCGGATTTTGGCGAACATTTATTGTTACGCTCGAAGTGCTTGTACATCCTTGTGCATTGGTTACTGTTACGGTATAAGTAATAGTAGAAAGCGGTGTTGCTACCGGTCCTGATGATGCCGTAGAAGACAAGTACATACTAGGCGACCAAGCATAAGTAAAGCCAAAGTTACGAGAACCTAATGCTACCGGTTGTCCGGCACATACGGCTGTATCTCTGCCTGCAAATGCAAATGGCAATGGATTTACGGTAACCACTACAGAATCTACACTGCTGCAACCTTTAGCATCGGTAACTGTTACATAATACGTAGTTGTAGAATCTGGAAGTGCTAAAGGATTAGCAATAGTGCTGCTGCCTACAATTCCTGTGGTTGGCAACCAAGTGTAAGTGTAAACCGGAGCACCTCCGCTCGCAGTTGGTACACCGCCTAAAGTAACCGGAGACACGCTTCCTCTGCAGTATTGTTTTGCAGTACCTGCATCGGCTGTTAATGTACTTGGAACTACATTCACCAATACCAAATCGGTAGATGTACATCCATTGGCATCTGTTACTAGTAATTCATACAAAGAAGTGGCTGCAATACCTTTTACAAAAGGTCTTCCTACCGAAGTATCTGAAAGTCCTACGGTTGGCTTCCACAAATAAGTGTAGTTACCAGAACCACCGCTTGCCGGAGGAGTACCTCCTAACTGAACGCTATCGGCATAGCAATTTACTAAGGTTACATCTGCACCAGCATGTGCTACCGGATTCTGATTTACAGTAATAGTAACTGTAGCTGTTCCGGTGCAACCATTAGAATCGCGAACCATAACGGTATAGTTAGTAGTAGTTGCCGGAGTAGCTATTGGATTAGCCACATTATTCTGACTCAAACTGATAGACGGTGTCCACATATAACTATATGGAGTTTTGCCGCCCGCAGCAGTTGGATTTCCTCCAATTACCACAGGGAAACCATTACAGATAGCGGTATCGCGCCCAGCATTTACTGTAATAGAACCGTTGATAGTAATGGTAACCGAATCTACTGAAGAGCAACCCTTAGCATCGGTTACTGTTAAGTAGTAAGTGGTAGTTGCTACAGGAGCAGCAATTGGATTAGGAGCAGTAGAATCGCTCAATCCCACAGCCGGAGACCATTTGTAAGTATAAAGTGGCGTACCACCCGAAGCAGTTGGTAATCCCCCTAACTGAATGCTGCCACCACTGCCGGCACAAATATTGCCACCGTTACCTGCTCTTGCTGTTAGGTTATTAGGTAATGAACGTATCAATACATTATCGGTTCCGGTGCAACCATTAGAATCGGTTACTACCAAAACATATGTTGTATTAGCAGTTATTCCTTTCACCCATGGGTTTAAAATTGTATCTGAAGACAATCCTGTGCTTGGTGTCCATTTATATGTAAATGGAGGGACACCCGTAGCAAAAGATTGAATACCGCCTATTTGTACACTATCTCCTCCACACTGGTAAACATCTTGGCTGGTTCCTGCATCTGCTGCCGGGCCTTCATTTACAGTTATTTGCTTACCTGCAATTACACTACAACCATTGGCATCGGTAACCGTTACTTGGTAGAAAGTAGTGATATTCGGTGTAGCAATAGGATTAGGAACAGTAAAGCCACTCAAACCTGTTGGTGGTGTCCAAGAATAAGTGTAACCAGGTTTACCACCTGCAACAGTTGTATTCAACTGCACACTAAATCCTTTACAAATTGAAGTATCGTTACCAATACTTGCTGTAGGAGCACTATATACCGTAATTGTAACACTATCTGTGGCCGTACAGCCATTAGCATCGGTTACTGTTACGTTATAGGTAGTAGTTCCTGTTGGCTGAGCCAATGGGTTTGCAGAAGTTGGATTAAACAGTCCTGTAGTTGGCAACCAAGTATAGCTGTATCCCGGCTGACCACCAACGGCAGTTGGCAAGCCACCTAACTGTACAAAGCCACCGGGCCCAAAGCAATACGCGCCTCCGTTTCCTGCTTCAGCAGCCAAATTATTTGGCGTTACTGTAATTACTGCATTGTCGGTAGCAGTACATCCATAAGCATCTGTAACTGTAACTGTAAACACAGTTGTACTCACTAAGCCTGAAGCTATAGGATTAGCAACTGTACTATCATTCAAATTAGCAGCCGGATTCCATTGGTAAGTAAATGGAGCTGTACCAAATGCTGTAGGTCTTCCACCCAATGATACGGTAACTCCTGAACAACCTACCACTGTTTTGTCTGCGCCTGCATCTGCCGCAACAGGAGGGAATACCGTTACTGTTTTTTGAACCGGTGTACCTGCACAACTTCCATTAAATGAATTAACAGTATATGTAACATTCAGAGGAGCATTGGTACCATTCAGAGGTGTATTCATAACCGGAACAAAACTTCCTGATTGACCTAATGAATTATTCCAACTATAAGTAGTTCCAGCAACATTTGATACTGCATTGATAACTACTTGTTCGCCATTACATACTGAATCATCTACCGCAGTAAGTGTAACCACAGGAAGTGGTTTCACTACCACATTTACAACAGCAGGAGTTCCTGAACAACCATTCAATTGAGGTGTAATGGTGTATGTAACTGTAGAATCAATTACGCCTCTATTCGAAAGGGTGTCTATAATAAAGAGTCCTGAACCACTCTTTCCGGTATTGCTAACCCAGTTGAAAGTTGCACCGGAATAGTTAGAAGCCATTACAATGACTACCGCTTCACCATCGCATACTAAATTAGCAGATGGGTTTACAAATACAGTTGGGCGAGGTTTTACTGTAACAGGAACTGTAACTGTATTGCCTTCGCATCCGCCTGCGGCAGAAACTGAAGTAAATGTATATGTAACTACTATATCGTTCAATCCAACATTTGATAATGTAGTAGCTACATCACCCGTACCACTAGTTCCATTGGTTGCTGTCCATGAAATAATAGCAGCAGTTGAAGAAGACATTGCAATATTCACACTATCGCCACTGCAAATTACCAATGAACTTGGTGAAGCACTAATAACAGGTGTAGGTCGTACGAACACAATACCTCTTCCGGTATCGCATTTACTTGGTACACCATTATCACAAATTCTATAGTAGAAAGTATCTGAACCAGTAGTAAACCCTGCAGATGGAATGTATTTATACACGCCATTGCTAACTAAGTTCAATACCCCTTTAGTTGGAGGCGTAATAATTCCATTAAATGAAATAGCATCTCCATTTGGATCGCTGTCATTCAACAACAAATCCATTACAACTGTTTCTGCTGAGCAAATAAATGCCAAGTCATCTACAGCCACCGGAGGATTATTTGGATCTGGATTTGGTGTACCCACAATATTCACCACTACCATTGCATTATCGCACAATGGACGTGGCAGGGTTGTGCCATACGGATCGCAAATTTGGTAGTAGAAAGTATCTGACCCCACAAAGTTGTTGTTTGGATTATAGGTAACTGTACCGTCTCCATTTACAACTACAGTGCCATTGCTTGGTGTTGAGTAGATTGTAACCACTAGCTGGTCGCCATCTGGATCAAAATCATTTGCCAAAACATTTACCACTACTGGCTTATTCTTAATGGTAGATTCATAATCATTATTCGCAACCGGAGGATGGTTCACTAATGTATCTCCCGTTGGTAATACATGTACAATAATTACTGAAGTATCGCAAAGCGGTGTTACCGGATACAATGCATTATCACACACATAGTATGGAACCGTAATTACTCCTGTATAATTAGTTGGAGGGAATACAATTATAGCCCCATTACCTGTTGGCTGAACTGTAGTTCCAGGAACTGAAGGAGTTCCATAGCTAAATGAAAGCGGATCTGACTCAGGATCAAATGTTGCCAAACTCACATTCACCGGAACAGGCGTATTCTCCATAGTGTACACAACTACGGTATCTGCAGTTGGTGGATCATTCTTAGGTACTATGGTTATATACGCTGTGGCTGTATCGCACAAACTTGGTGTGCCATTATCGCATACGCGGTACACAAACGAATCTACTCCATAGAAGTTTGCATCCGGCACATACGTAAAGGTACCATTGCTATTCAAACTTACTGTTCCATGACTTACTGTTTGCAGCGGTGTAGTGGTTACTGTTAATGGATCTCCGTTAGGATCGCTATCGTTTAACTTCACATTTCCGTTTACTGCTACGCCTTCATCTGTGGTATAATAATCATTCGCTGCAAATGGTGGATCGTTTACATTCAACGGTTCATCCGTTACATCTATTATTACTAAAGCTGTATCGCACAAACTTGGTACTCCGTCATCGCACACGCGATATACAAAGGTGTCTATGCCTACAAAACCATTGTTTGGTATGTAGTTTACTGTTCCATCTGGATTTTGTGTTGCTGTTCCATTATTTGGTTGGCTTACCAAACTTACTGTTAAGCTATCGTTGTTTGGATCGCCATCGTTTGCCAATACATTGATGTTCGTTGCTGGTACATTTACTTTTGTACTTGCTCTATCATTGTTTGCATACGGTGGATCGTTTACCGTGTCTTTCGGCAATATGTGTATGGTTACTGTGGCTGTATCGCACAATGGGGTTACAGGATAGTTCGCTATATCACATGCTTGATATGGGAAACTCAGCGTTTGTGGCGCTGTTCCTGCACTCGTATGTACATCAAACGTACCGTTGCCCGTAACTACAAAGGTTACTCCTGGTATGCTTGGGAAGCCCGATGGGTAACTAATCGTTACTGGGTCGCCTTCCGGATCGCTTACCAACGAACCTACATTCACTCCCACACTCTCGCCTTCTTCTACACTTAATTCTATATCCTCTGCTACAGGTGGATCATTCTTTGGTACTATGGTTATATACGCTGTCGCTGTATCGCACAAACTTGGTGTGCCATTATCGCATACGCGGTACACAAACGAATCTACTCCGTAGAAGTTTGCATCCGGTACATACGTAAAGGTACCATTGCTATTCAAACTTACTGTTCCATGACTTACTGTTTGTAGCGGTGTAGTGGTTACTGTTAATGGATCTCCGTTGGGATCGCTATCGTTTAACTTCACATTTCCGTTTACTGCTACGCCTTCATCTGTGGTATAGTAATCGTTTGCTGCAAATGGTGGATCGTTTACATTCAACGGTTCATCCGTTACATCTATTATTACTAAGGCGTCTGCGCAAAGATTAGGCGTGCCATTATCACAAATTCTGTAACGCAATGTATCGGTTCCTACAAAGCCATTGTTTGGTATATAATTTATAGTACCATCTACATTGATATATGCTGTTCCGTGTTTCGGATTTACAACTATTGATGTTACGGTAATAGGATCGTTGTTTGGATCGCCATCGTTTGCCAATACACTAATGTTCGTTGCTGGTACATTTACTTTTGTACTTGCTCTATCATTGTTTGCATACGGTGGATCGTTCACCGTGTCTTTCGGCAATATGTGTATGGTTACTGTAGCTGTATCGCACAATGGGGTTACAGGATAGTTCGCTATATCACATGCTTGATATGGGAAACTCAGCGTTTGTGGCGCTGTTCCTGCACTCGTATGTACATCAAACGTACCGTTGCCCGTAACTACAAAGGTTACTCCTGGTATGCTTGGGAAGCCCGATGGGTAACTAATCGTTACTGGGTCGCCTTCCGGATCGCTTACCAACGAACCTACATTCACTCCCACACTCTCGCCTTCTTCTACACTTAATTCTATATCCTCTGCTACAGGTGGATCATTCTTTGGTACTATGGTTATATACGCTGTCGCTGTATCGCACAAACTTGGTGTGCCATTATCGCATACGCGGTACACAAACGAATCTACTCCGTAGAAGTTTGCATCCGGTACATACGTAAAGGTACCATTGCTATTCAAACTTACTGTTCCATGACTTACTGTTTGTAGCGGTGTAGTGGTTACTGTTAATGGATCTCCGTTGGGATCGCTATCGTTTAACTTCACATTTCCGTTTACTGCTACGCCTTCATCTGTGGTATAGTAATCGTTTGCTGCAAATGGTGGATCGTTTACATTCAACGGTTCATCCGTTACATCTATTATTACTAAGGCGTCTGCGCAAAGATTAGGCGTGCCATTATCACAAATTCTGTAACGCAATGTATCGGTTCCTACAAAGCCATTGTTTGGTATATAATTTATAGTACCATCTACATTGATATATGCTGTTCCGTGTTTCGGATTTACAACTATTGATGTTACGGTAATAGGATCGTTGTTTGGATCGCCATCGTTTGCCAATACACTAATGTTCGTTGCTGGTACATTTACTTTTGTACTTGCTCTATCATTGTTTGCATACGGTGGATCGTTCACCGTGTCTTTCGGCAATATGTGTATGGTTACTGTAGCTGTATCGCACAATGGGGTTACAGGATAGTTCGCTATATCACATGCTTGATATGGGAAACTCAGCGTTTGTGGCGCTGTTCCTGCACTCGTATGTACATCAAACGTACCGTTGCCCGTAACTACAAAGGTTACTCCTGGTATGCTTGGGAAGCCCGATGGGTAACTAATCGTTACTGGGTCGCCTTCCGGATCGCTTACCAACGAACCTACATTCACTCCCACACTCTCGCCTTCTTCTACACTTAATTCTATATCCTCTGCTACAGGTGGATCGTTCTTAGGTACTATGGTTATATACGCTGTCGCTGTATCGCACAGAACCGGAGCTGGCACACCTTTATCGCAAGCAACATATTTAAAGCTATCTACTCCATGATAGTTGGTTGATGGTGTATAAACAAAAGTACCATTTGTATTTACTGTAACTGTTCCATGAACCGGAGGCGTTAGTGGTGTTATTGTAAGTGTGTCTCCTAAATCAGGATCAGTGTCGTTATTTCTAACATTTCCGGTAAGCGGAACATCTTCAGGAGTAGTATAATTATCATCGTTGGCAACCGGAGGATCATTTACCGGTGTTACTGTAATTGTAATTTTAGAGGAATCACATAAGAATGGGCTTCCATTGTCGCAAACAATTACGCAAATAGAATCTACGCCATTGTAATTGGTATTAGGTGTATAAGTTAAACAAAGTGTACGCGGAATCAATGGATTATTAACTACCGGGCTGGTGATAACTCCATTCACCGGATTACCACAAATGATTGCAGTATGTGTTTGTGTTGAAATTTCTGGATCTGTAATTGGAAGACAAACCGTAATAGGACACTCTTCGCAAGTAGTAACATTCGTATCAGGAATTTCAGGCTTGTCGTTTATTGGAAGTACATTGATTACAACCAAAGCTGTATCACACAATACAGGTGCCGGCTGTCCTTTATCGCAGGCAACATATCTAAAGCTATCTACTCCTGTATAATTCGGATTAGGCACATATATTATTGAACCATTATTGGATACAGTTACCGTACCATGTTGGGTAGGCGTAAGCTGTGTAATAGTTAACGTATCTGATGGATCCGGATCTGAATCATTCAACCTGATATTTGCTGTTAATGTATCATCTTCATTGATAGTATATGAATCGTTTACAGCAAGTGGCGGATGATTAACAGGAGTAACCACAATTGTAATCTTTGCTGTATCACATAGTATTGGGCTACCATTATCGCATATAATTAAACAGATAGAATCTGTACTTCTAAAATTAGTATTTGGCTGATAAGTTAAACATACTGTTCTTGGCAGTAACGGATTGTTCACTGTTGGGCCAGTAGTGATAATTCCGTTTGCGGGGTTGCCACAAATATTAACTGAATAGGTTTCAATCGCAACATCTCTATCGGTAATAGGCAAGCAAACTGTAACCGGAGTATCTTGTGGAGTTGTTACAGTTGTATCAGGTACATGTGGTGGTTTATTGGTATGTAATACCGAAATTCTTACAACAGCGGTATCGCAATAAACCGGAGCAGGAATACCTTTATCGCAAACGCTATAAGTAAAGCTATCTACTCCATAGAATAATGTATCGGGTTGGTAGGTGAATACACCATTGCTGTTTACGGTTACTGTTCCATGAGCAGGAGTTGTAAGCTGTGTAACAGTTAATGTATCGCCATAAACTGCATCAATATCACTATCGTTATTTCTTATATTTCCACTTACCGGAGTGCTTTCCGGTGTAGTATAATTATCATCAACAGCAACCGGAGGATGATTTACAGGAGTAATATTGATTTTAATTTTTGCCGTATCGCATAGTATTGGGCTGCCATTATCGCATATAATTAAGCAAATGCTATCTGTACCTCTATAGTTTGTATTGGGCTTATAGTTCAAACAAACTAAACGAGGAACTAACGGATTATTCACGATTGGGCCTACTGCAATTACACCATTTACCGGATTGCCACAAACATTAACGCTGTAACTTTCTATAGCAACATCGCGATCTGTAATTGGCAAACAAACTGTAATTGGCACGTCTTCAGGAGTGGTTACGGTAGTATCCGGCACATGAGGCGGCTGGTTTACAGGCGTTATATTGATGAACACATAAGCTGTATCGCATAACACAGGTGAGCCGTTGTTACAAACCTGATATTGGAAGGTATCTCTTCCCACAAATTGTGTATTTGGAGTGTAGGTAAAAGTTCCATTGCTATTTAACACCAACACACCATTACTTACATTGCTTACCGGAGTTGTATTTACGGTAAGTGGCAAGTTGAGAGGATCATTATCGTTTACCAATACAGTGGTGCCATTCAATACTTGATCTTGCGGCCCTGAGAAAGAATCGTTTCTTGCTATAGGAGGCAATGCCACGCAACGGTAATCAAATACTGCTACTGCTGTATCGCAAAGCGAAGGCACACCCGAATTACAAATTCTATAGGCAATACTATCAATACCATTAAAATTAACCGGAGGCTGGTAACGAAATGCTCCATTTGAATTGAGAGGACTAACCGTACCGCTAAATGGCCCAAAAATTAAAGGTGTAGTTAAACTTATTGGGTAAATAGTGGTATTTATATCATTGGTTAAAAGATTACCAAGAATAGCAGTATCTAAACATGAAACATAAATATCATCTACTGCTATTGGCGCACATCCTTGCACCACAACATTAACTGAAGCAGGATTGCTATTGCAATTATTTATTGAAACAACTACCGAATAGGTACCACTCATAGAAATCTGAGCCAACGCTCTTTCTATATTCTGAGTTGTAGCAGTAAAGCCGCCCGGACCTGTCCATGAATAAGTTACTCCCGGTATTAAAGTAGCAGATATTTTCAATGTATCGCCATAACATACCGGACTGTTACTACCTACAATAGGAGGAACAGGTTTTAGTGGATCGTCTAATCTAACATCGGCAGGAGAAGAAAGTGAACTACAACCTGTTGATGTAACAGTAACTACAAAACCACCATAGTTGCCGGCTATCAATCCTGTAATGGTTACCTCTCCACTACCATTGGCAGTTAAAGTTACAGGAGTTTGAGGAACTCCAAGTCTATGGTAGTTTACAGTGTATTGTACACCTGGTACTAAACCGCTTAATGTAATTGTTCCCTGAGAACCACCACAAGTAGTAGGATGTGTTCCTGTAGCAGTAGTAAGTACCGGACGTTTATTCACTACTACATTTACCGTAGCAGGAAGTGAAGGACAATTTGCAACCGTTGCTACCACAGTATATGTTCCTATGAAGGAAGAATCGGCATTTACCCTTACTGGATTCTGTAAACTTGAACTGAACGATGCCGGACCACTCCAACTGTACGTTGCTCCGCTTATCGTGCTTGCCGTTAATTTTATGGTGTCTCCGCTACATACTGGACTGTTGCTGCTCGCTGTTGGGGCTGATGGACTGCTTGGGTCGCTCAACACTACATTGGCTGGGCTGCCTGTAGAACTACAACCTGTGCTGCTTACCGTTACTACAAAGTTTCCATATGTGCCTGCATTCAAGCCGCTTATCGTTACCTGACCGCTGCCGTTCGCTGTTAAGGTTACCGGGCTTTGGCTTACTCCGTTGCGTTGATAGTTTACTATATATTGTACTCCGCTCGTTAAGCCGCTCAATGTTATGCTGCCTTGGCTGCCTCCGCAAGTACTTGGGTTGCTGCCTACCGCACTGCTGATGACAGGTTTTGTATCAACAGTTAAGTAAACAGAATCTGGAGCAGAAACACATCCATTTAAAGTTCTGCGCACTACATAATAACCAGCCATATTAACATTGGTAATTACTCTGGTAGGATTTTGAACTGTAGCTGTAAAACCTGCCGGACCTGTCCAAGTATATGTAGCTCCGCTAAGCGAAGATGTGTTAAACTGAACAGTGTTTCCAATACAAATGGGATTAGGGGTAGCCGTTGTGCTTGTTGGTGTTGGCGTTGAATTTATAGTAACAAATACCGAAGCTGCCGGGGATTTGCAACCGGATACTGTTTGAGTTACACTATAACTTCCACCTGCTGCAGTAGTAACATTGGCAATAGATGGATTTTGCAATGAACTTGAGAAGCCATTAGGGCCTGTCCAAGCATAAGTAGCGCTTCCTGAACCCGAGGCTGTTAAGTTCAATGTAGTACCTGCACACAACGGGCTGTTGCTGCCAGCTGTTGGTGCCGAAGGAATGGCATTAATTACAACTGTTACACTACCTGCATAAGATTTACATCCACTTCCGGTTGCTGTAGCAGTAACTGTATAAGTTCCGGCTGCTGCTGCAGTAACATTTGTAATTATTGGATTTTGCAATGCACTCGAAAAACCGTTTGGTCCCGACCATGCATACGTAACGCCCGGAGTAGCCGAGTTAGCAAACAGTCTTAGCGTATCGCCTACACAGCGTGGCCCGTTACTGGTTGTAACCGGAGTAGCTACCGAAGGCGTAACTACAATATTTACCACTGCCAAAGTATCGCTTGCTCTGTTACATGCATCTCCGTTAATAATTCTTCTATACATAGTAACTCCATTCACATTAATGGCAGGAGGTGTATAGTTTTGGCCTGTTGCGCCCGGAATATCTTGCCATGTAGCAGCACTGTCTATACTCTTCTGCCACTGATAAGATGTAATTACGGGCAAGCCACTTGGATACGCACCAGATGTACCGTTAGTTTGGTTACTTCCATTTCTTTGAATACCTGCAATTAAAAACGAAGGTACTCCTGCTGTGATAGTAGAAGGTGCATTACCGCAAGTAATGGTTTGGTTTCCTCCGCCTGTAATTGTATTGCCCACTAAATCCGGTGGGTTTGCCATGCTCACCAATACCGGTTCACCAATGGAACCTCCGGATGTCTTTGTATTGGTAAGTGTTCCCTGCGATAGAGGAAAATTAGTTGAGTATGTAGTAATAGGGAGGTATATTCTACAATTGCTGAATTTAATACCACGCTGACCAATTGGGTCGGTTTCATTATTAGTACCTCCAATATATGTACTGTACAACAACGATGAGCCATCGCCTTTTAGTTTAAAGAATATTGCATCCTGATTAGAGCCATCGTAGCTATTGGTCTGCAATGGCTTATCTACAGTCGGAATATTTTTACTGTACGAATAACCCAATACATACACATCATCATTTTGGTCTAAATTCAAGCCCATCATGTTTACTTCGGTGCTATTGCCACCAAAATATGTACCCCAAGTTGTGGCATTACCCGCAATTGGTAATGATGCTACAAAGAAATCTGTATTTCCTTGGTACGCTGTTTGATACGCACCTGCCGTAATATTTACATTTGCTAAACCATTGGAAGTTCCACCAATAATGAATTGAGATTTAGTACGGTTAGTTTCCATACATAAAATGGAAGAAGATGTACCTGAGGCCGAGTAAAAATATCTTGACCAAAGTGCAGCGCCATTGGAAGCATTTAAGCGCATTAACCAACCATCTTGTGAACCGGTAAGACTAGTTTGCCCTGAAGGATTATTATATGAAATACCTCCGGTTCCTCGAGTTAAACCTCCCACAATAACATTGTTGGCATTGTCTATTACGCAGATATTAAACCTATCGGTATTACCACCCGAAGATGAATACTGCTTGGTCCATACTAATGTTTCTAAATTGCTGGTTATTCTTAATGCATAACCATTATCGTGCCCGGTATTAGTTACATTGGTTCCATTTGGTTGTGTTGCCTGAGGAATATCGCCACTACCTCCGGACGATTGTTGATTGGTTCTACCTACAACTACTAAATCAAAGTTATTTCCGGTAGTTGGCAATACTCTTACATCAAAAAACTGTAAATTCCAATCACCACTGGTAGCCCCAATAGTTCTTACCGCAGCCCCTGTACCATTTGGGTGTACTTTAGCAATAAATGAAGTATTGCTTCCGCTTCGCTGAGTCCAACTTCCGGCAGAGAAACCTGTGCCATAGGTTTTAGCTAAACTGCCGCCTTGCGGTCCAACAATATAAATATAGCCATCTAAACCTAAGGTTAAGGCATAAGGGTTATCGGTACCAGATGCACCTAAATATGTTTGCCAAACGCGAGAGCCTGCGCCTCCCGGTGTTAATGGTTCTGTATATTTTGAAATAAACAAATCTGTACCGGAGTTTGAAGTTTGGAAAGCTCCAACCGTTACCAATCCACCATTATATCTTCCTGTGGTATAAATATTGCCTTGTGCATCTACATCAATAGCGTGAAAGTGGGCATCGCTCGAAGAGCCACCGCTTATATAAGTTGCCCAACGCAAAACAATTGGGTCTATCACCAATGTTTGGGTATTATCGTAATTGGGTACTATAAACGCAATTTCATTTTTTCCTGCCAACTGGTATTTTACATCAATCGGAGTGCGCTTACCTTCGGCATTCATTAAGAAACTTATAGGTGCAGGAATAGAAATTTCGCCTACGGTGGTATTAAAAAGCAATTCGCCATTATCGCCTATACGTAATTGTTCTATACCTTCAATTTGCAACTTTACTTTAGCTGCATTACCTCCGGGTCTTACAATAACATCATTTTCAAAATCGCCTTCGGCAGAAGTGTAATAGCGAACATCAATATTAGGATAAACATTTTTGTAAAGAAGTTCGTTAAAGTTGCGCACATTGGTTGCGCTACTTTTTCCATCGCCAACTAAATAATTGTAGTAATCGGGTTGTAAACCTTTTGCATCAATTGATGCTTGCGATGCGAGTGAACCTCCCAAGAAATTAAACCTCCAACCGTGTCCGCGCACGAATTTTTCGGCACCCAATTCTTCTTTAGTTATTTTTCCTGCTTTATATGCCTCTTCTTTTTCTAACCACTCGGCATTTTCTTCAATACTTTTAATATCGTATTTACCTACAAGCATACCTTGTGGTGTTGCCAGCATTTGCGCTCCGGGCACATCTGCACGGTAAAGCACATGCTCCGGCCACTGCCCTTTGTTTTCAATAAACTTAATATGGTTTGCAGCTTCGCGATAGGAGCGCTCTACCATTTCTTTTTTATCGGCACTTACATTTCCGCCTGCTGCCAACATTTGAACTGCCGAAAACAGGAACACCGAAAGCAGCACTTTGGCTGCAACATTTGTTACCTTCATATTGATATGATGTAAATTTCTTAATCCCATAAACTAAAAACTAAAGATTTTAGTGATATAAAACCCACCCAATAAATGCAAAACTGAAACCTGATTGTTTTTCAGATACATTGAGTCACACATAGTAATGGTATGCCAAAAACTGTATGTATAATAGTTCTTCAAAGATTGGATGGTTTTAAAAATTGACTATCTGTATGTTATATAAAATCAATTTAACGATTTAACTATAAAACATACCTTTAGTCAATTTGGGGCAAATATAATGGCTAATTTGAGGCTTCCCAATCTTTTTTTTAAAAATAGATATGCCTTTTTAAAATATGAATTTTATCCCATGCCGCACTAATACACAAGAAAAAAAAGCCCCTGCACATAAATTTGCACAGTTTACGTAATCCACATCAATAATTAAAAATGGAAACTTTTAATTAAAAGTAAGTGATAGTGCGATTAAAATATGGCAGATCTATCTAATCATTACCATTTTCCCAAAACCTTTTTTAAAGTATTTATCGAAACTTTCGCTGCGGTGCTCCACAGTTTCGCTATTCATTTTGGTAACTACACGATAAAAATAAACGCCATTGGCAAGTAAGTCGCCATATTGATCTCTTCCATCCCAAGCATACT
The DNA here is from genome assembly GCA_019638515.1 of Chitinophagales bacterium. Taxonomy (NCBI): domain Bacteria; kingdom Pseudomonadati; phylum Bacteroidota; class Chitinophagia; order Chitinophagales; species Chitinophagales bacterium. The sequence continues at coordinate 343,298 of JAHBTS010000003.1, forward strand.
CGGTAATATTGTTTCCTATGCGTATAGGGCCAAGTTCTGCACGGCTAATTTCTTTTACTACCGTACCTTTTATGGTCATAATTTGAATTTTCATGTAATCGGGAATTTCGCTACCGGTAAGCGTAAACACAAATTTGGTAGAAGTGGTAAACGGATTGGGGTAGTTTAGTACGTTGGTAATGGTAGATTTGGTAATTACTTCAAAATCGGTTTTGTAATCATATAGAATATTACCCTCATAACGTTGCGGACTACTGCTGCTTTGGTTACCGCTTTTATCGCGATCGCTTATGTATAACTCATACTTTCCATCTACGGTAAAAATAGGCTTCAACTCTACCTTTGCCACATTGTCTTTTGCAAGGTTATTGGCATTTGCCGGGTAAAAAGTCATTATATTATTGTCGTAAGAAAATTTTCGGGGAGTGGTTTCGTTGGGGTATTTTATATACACATTTAATAGTGCGGTATCGTCTAATGCCAAAAATTTATTTTCATCTTTTAGGTTGATAAGAATATTGGGCTTGGCAGAAACTATTTCTCCACTCACAATATGCCTGCCATCGAAAGTTACATCTAATAGCGGATTGATGTTGTCGCCTCCGGTAGTAAAACTTATTTCGGCAATATTATTAAAATGATACTGCTCTAACTGGTGTTGCGTGCCCAGCGGGTTGGTTTCTATATAAATTCTATTGATGCCTTGGTAGTTATTTCCATTGATGGGCGTATTCAATTTTAGTATCATGGTTTGGTAGCCACGCAACGAATCTTGTTTTACAAAATAGGTATTGGGCGTTAATTGGGCATCGCGAATAATATATTTGGTAAGCAAACTATCCATTGGATGCTCGGTTACGTTTTCTACTGCAATTTCGAGATTTAAATTGCTGCCTAAAAACAAACTATCTGTAAACACAAAGTGGGCGGCAGGATTTAGCGCAGCTTCGGGCACATCTTTATAGAGTACACGCCAATAGCGCATTTGCATAGGAGTGCGCTCCACCATATCGTGCGCCTTTAATTCTAATTGCAGGTAAGGATATACCGCTGCGTCAATATTCTGAATATAGTTATCGGGCGCTGTGGTTTTAAGCAGCAGTACTTTTTGGTTGGCCTGGTTTATACCATAAATACTCACAGTGTCTTCATCTTGCGAAGGTATTTCCAAACTATTTTTCTGCCAGTGAAAACTGCCCCATTCGCGGGCAGGACCAATAACTGTAGAGGTCATAAACCCTTCGTACCAAGTACCAATAAAGTTTGCAGAAGCCGATACGGTTGTAGTGGAAGGTGCGCTACCCAATTTGCTGGTAGATGGGTAACTAAAATTCCCTTTTTGAGTGAAATAGATATACGGTGCATTGGCTGCACCATTTTTCAACTGCTGGAAAGTGGCTGCACCTAATTTATTTACCAAAGCGTTTACCAACACGGTATCCCATGTAGTGTAATTAGGTGCTTGGTAGTTGATGGTGTACACTAATACATAATATCCATTGGGAATGGAGTCTATAAAATCGCTTATTACTTGCGCCCATGTTTTGTTGGTAAAAACAGGGTGCATGGCATTATTTGTTTTAAAATCGAAGCCATATTGTTCGGCATCATAACCCGGCTGAATGTGTACGTTTCCAAACCTAGGTGCATACAAAGAAGGACCATAGTTTATACTCGACCAAGCTTTACCCGAAGCACTATCTATTACTGCAAAAACCAAACCGTTTACATAACCTGCTTTGTTTATAAAACGCCCATTGTGCATGAGTACGCCATTGTAATACCAATTTACTGCCATTGGGTCGCCACCACCTGCGTGTACATCTATTTGATTGCTTGTTTTTTGGAAACGAAAAACTCTATCGCTACCATAATTCAACAAATTAAAATTATCCTTTTTATATTGGTAATAATGGCTTTGGTTCCAACCGGGATATTCATCCTTTAAATAAATGAATGAACTGTAATGCCAGTTCTTTCCTGTACCACCACTATCTATTCCCACACGCCAATAATACACTACACTATCTTCCATAGTAATAGCCGGTGTAAATTTTACCACCCCGCCTTTTTGCGAAACCACTCCCGAAACCAACTTTGATGAATTGAATAATTCTGTTGTATCTATTTCAAATCTATACGAACGGTATGGTGCAAACGGATTTACGGTAGATGCTTTTAGTATAACTCCTTGTTTGGGAACTATAGCAAATTCATAAGGATAAATCGGAATTATATCATCGCTTTGAATATTGGTAACAATTGCGCCCAAAGGAATGCGGTTATTTAGCTCCGCCATTTCGTTTACCAACTCTTCGCTTTCAATAAATGCGCCAAACTCATTGGCTCCATAGCCAATATAGCTGTTGCCATACGGAATTAAAGTTGGCACTTTAAACGTTACCGTATCCTTAAAGTAATTATTTGAAAGCGATTGGTGGTAAGTTAAATCTATGAAGTTAGAAGGATTTTGCGGATCGCGCACTCTGCGATATAGGGTAGCACGAATGGTATTGGGAAGTGCTTTCCCTAAATTGGTTACAATCAATTTAGCCTCGAAAGTATCGGCAGCCGCAGTAATGTTGGCAGGGTTAAAATACAGTGAAGAATTATCTATGGCATAATCCGGCTTGGCATATTGGTTGATGGAAACAGCAGGGTCGCCATGCAAAGTAAATTCATAAGCAACCATCATTGTAAAGTTATCGCCCGCACAGCAAGCATCTAAATCGAACATGCTTTGTTGAATGATATTACCAAAAGGCTTGGTATAGTTAGCTTTGGCCAAATTGGCATATACGCGGCTGGTATAAGTATTTAAACTGCTTGAAAGCGAAAGCCCGGTAGTGGCTAAAAAGGCAATGGCTCCGGTATTTAATCCTTGATAGCCTTCGCCTGCCCTTGGAATTACAAATCGCTCGCTGTAATTTCTACTTGCGCTGTGAATTAAACCCACCAAGCAACCATTTGAAACAATAATTGGATAACGATTGTAATTCGTGTATTGGTTAGGCTCATCTATGCTTACATCGAATCCTAAACTGGACGAAGAGTGTCCAAAGAAAGTAAGCAACGAAATACCCTTATTGATAATTCCTTTTACCACCTGCTGCTGTGCCTGATCTACCGGAGCAGGAGAGTTTTTGGCAAAGGTGGTTACATGTGCACCATAAGAAGTATCTTCTATAATGCGCTTCCAGCTATTGATGTAAGAAGCCAATTGATTTTGCTCCTGCGCACTGGTTCCCCCCGAAAAATGCAGCACTTTTTTCATCCATTCTTTGTCGGGAATATTTTGATCGGGCGTGTATTGTGCTTGCAGACCTTCGTAGGTTTTTAGTTTATCTAAATATACCTTTATATCGTCTTGGTTTTGTGCCGCCACCCTACCAATGGCAACACTTGGCATATTAGTACCTACCGGACAAGCCAATAAAATATCGGAACCCGGAAAGCCAAAAGTAGGTACCAAACACTGGTTACGTGCAGTAGTGTTGGCGCGCATATCTACATACTCACGGGCTTTGCCCAATAGCAAAACGTATTGTGGTTTTCGATTGGCAGTCCAGTTATTAACTGCGTATTGAATAAAATTATTGATAGCCAAAGGGTGCTTGCTTACACCAAAAGCAAACTGGTCGTACAACTGCTCTATATCTACTTTTACGGCATTGTACTTTCCACCAAAACCGCCATTTACATCGCGATATAAACGGTACTGCTCCACCTGGCTTGCATTATCGTTTACACCTAATGCCGGGTGCGAAATAATTACATAGTTTCCTTGGTTTGCTAGTGCGGTATAGTTTTTAAAATCAACCGGAGTAATATCGGAAATGGTAGTAATGGCGCTCTCGCTGCTAAGTACCAGTTCTCTATTAACCACAGATGCAGGCAGTGCAAATTTTAAATTACCCGCATTGGTTGCTATTCTGTACCCATTGGTAATATCGTATAAGATAGGCGTAGAACCATTGTCGTTAAAGTTGGCAACCTCCATGTATTTTCTTCCCGAACTTGCCTGCATTAAAAACTTAAATTGGGAACTGCCTCCAAAATCGAATTCACGCGGATATGTAATTTCGATTAGTTGAATTCTATTTTGCTGCTGCCCCGGAGAGTTATCGCTAAAGCGATAAGCAACAGGTGTAGTTCCGGTAGCCAAAAGCCCCAACGCAAGTTGCTGCTCGTATCGGTTTTGTTTCCAACCTGCATAGCTTGTATTGTACACTACTTGCCCATTTACCTTTACGGTAAGAATGTGTGGGGTATTGCTTCTGCTTAAATGATAGAACTTAAAATTTACAACTCCGGGATTGCCTACTCCTGTATAAACATTGGGCGTAAGCATATTTTCTACGGTTTCGGTGGCTGAGCTGTTTATCCAATTTCCGCTCCAGCCTTCACCTTCTTCAAACAGCGATTTTGAAAGTTCATCTTGCCCGGCATAATATACTTTCCCTTCAAAAAAACCATTGGTAAACACCCTGCGGGCGGTATGTAAAAAGTAATTTTCTTTGGGAGGAAGATTGGTTAAATCATTGGCTGTGGCTTCTAACCTTTTATTATTTTGAGAAGCCGAAGTGGTTAAAAAATATACAGATGTATCGGTGAATAAACTATAATACGGATGCGGCTGTGAGGCACTCGGGTTATACAACATGCTATCTACTTCGCCTCTATTTCTAACACCGTAAAATTCAATAAAATCGCTTTGCCCTATTGCGGTATTGTTGGATACAAAAATTGGTACTTGCTGCCCGTTGTGAAACATTACCAAGTTGGCCGGATTTATAGAAGATATGCCGGGAATAGCTGCCGCCAAGGTGCTATATGGAATTCTATAAACACCATCTTGCCATACTTTCACCTTAAAGTGCGTACGCGAATAATCTATCCATTCGTTGCCATACTGCTGCGCATGCAAGTATTTTCCTGCAATCGAAAAAAAGAAAAAGAGTAATCCAACAACTTTTTTCATGCCCATTACTTTTTCTTGTTTATATCTAGCCGCAACGAAATTACATTGGAATAAAGCCCCGTGCCGGCAGATGATTTCTTATCTAAGGTAGTTAAATTTGTAAGTGCGTAATCCAACGAAATTACTTTGATGTGTACACCCACACCTAATGTTGGCGACACACTAAAATTGCGCTGTCCGTTTTCTGCATATACACGCTGCATATTAGTTACACCTGCGCGTATGTAGCCGATTTTAAACAAGTTGAGTTCCAGACCTGCATTCATATCCATGCTTATTGGCTTGCCGGGTGCCAAAACATTTCTTCTACCATCGGTACTCAGTACAAAATTTACTTCGGGCAATATAAAGAACTTGTTTTTGATATTGATGTTGTAAGCAGCTCCGATATGAATGGTGGGTACCGTAATTTCGGTAGTGCTGCCGGGCAGTGCATTATTGGTTTGTACCAACACCCGTTTTTCTTCTTCGGTGAAAGTAAAATCCCATGCTGCAAAAGTAGATGAAATATCGCGCGCCATTAAGCCTACTTGCAAGCCTTTCCAACGATATTGAACACCTGCATCTATACCGAACCCAAATGCCTTGGCAAACGAACCTACCTGCCGGTAAATAATTTTAGCACTACCACCAATAGTAAGCCCTTTTACAGGCAATTTTTGTGCGTAGTGAAACATGAAAGCATAATCGGCCACAGAAAACGAACGGATGTTGTTGTAATTAATGCTTCCATCGGGACCAACCAAAAACAAGGTGTTGGGAATATTATCTACACCAAAGCGGTAAAACGAAAATGCAAGCGTGCGTTTTTTATCTTGAATAGGCACTGCAAATGCAGCAAAGTCCCATTTTGCAATACCCGCAAAATACTCGGTATGCATAGCACCCAACTGAAAAGTATTGGGGATGCGGGCAAGTCCGGCAGGATTGTAATACGCGCTATATATATCTTCTACCGAAGCCGCTTGTGCGCCACCCATTGCCAAACCTCTTGCGCCTACACCAATACTCAAAAACTCATTACTATACTTACGCACCGATTGGGCATGGGCAAAAACACATGCTAGCGCAAAAAGTAAACTGAGGGTTTTTTGACGCATAAATTATCTAATCAACAGCGCATTCCAATTATTGTTCTGCGCATAAAATTCGTTTATGGTTTCAATTATACGAAACAGTTCATAATTTGTTATTATTCTATTAGTGGTTCTTTCGTATAACTTACAAACACCTATGGCAATTTGTTCACTTTCCGATAAGTTGTTTAAAAACCTATGCTCCAAAAAGCGATTGCGTTTTTGTGCTGCCAGTTCAACAACCTGAGGCAATGAGTGTTTATCTAAATAGGTTTTTAGCTCGCTTGTGTCTATGTGCTCCAGCATTTCATAAAACCGCGATGGCAATGCCGGTTGCTGTTCGCACAGCCACCTATCCAATAATATTTCAACTAAAATATGTGCCATAAAAGAAAGACGCAATGTGCTTCTATCGAGTTGTTTGCTTACCAATAACCGCGTAAATGCACGGCACGTTTCCTCAAAGTATTTATTGGAATGAAATAGCTTATCGTCTTTAAAATGAGTGTTGATGCCTGCATGAAAAGCCTGCTCGCCATTGCTGAGCAACACATTGGAATGTTTCAATCTTTGATGATAAACTTTAGTAAATCCTGGCACAAGATCGGGAAGCATATTGCCAAAATAAAATTGCGGCAAATAGGTAGGCGGCTGAAGATGAAAATGTGCTAAGAAGTGCAAGCGGTATGTTTAAAACTAAACTTCAAAGAAAAGCAAAACAAAGTACTGTGTACTTACAATATGCTACTCCTTGTCTATAGTTACTTTTTCTACCGGATTAGCTGTTATTTCTGCGTAGTTGGCACGGCATTTTACAATCTCTAAACCCATAAAAATTGCATTGCGCAGCGAGCCTGCAGAGGCGCTGTCTTTTCCTGCAATATCGTAAGCCGTGCCGTGATCGGGCGAGGTGCGCACTACCGGCAAACCTGCTGTGTAGTTTACACCTGTATCGAATGTGAGTGTTTTAAATGGTACTAAACCTTGATCGTGATACATTGCTAAAACAGCATCGAAATGGCGGTAGTGATGGCTGCCAAAAAAACCATCGGCAGCAAAAGGACCTAATGCCAATATGCCTTTATCTTTTGCGCGGTTTACGGCAGGAGCTATAATTTCTTTCTCTTCTTTACCGAGTAAACTATTATCGCCCGCATGTGGATTTAAACCCAGTACTGCAATGCGCGGCTTGTGTACTAAAAAGTCTTGTTTGAGCGAGTGGTTTAGCAATTCTATTTTACTTACAATAGTATTGATATCTATGGCTGCTGCCACATCTTTTAGCGAAAGGTGATTGGTTACCAAACCCACTCTCAGGTTATCATCGCACAGCATCATCATGCTTTGCCCAATATCGCACTGTGTGGTAATATACTCTGTTTGCCCTCTAAAATCGGGATGGTGAACGGCAATCGATTGCTTATTCACCGGCCCGGTTACCAATACTTGTATTTTGTTGGCTTTTAAATCTTCTATGGCGGTATTGAGTGCTACCATAGCACGGGCGCCCGATTCGTTGGTTGCTTCTCCTACTTTTATCTGAGCTTGTTCGCTCCAGCAGTTAAACACATTAGGTAACTTATTGCTCAACTTTTCAAACGAAGTAATTTCATTCATTTGGAAGTTTTGTATTTTGAGCAACTTGGCATGGTAACTCATTACAGGTCGCGAGCCATAAATTACAAAATCGGCAAAGTGGAAAAGTCTTTCATCGGAAAGTGCCTTCATAATTACTTCCGGCCCAATGCCATTGTAATCGCCTATGGTAATGCCTACTACCGGTTTATGTTCCATTGCAGCTATTTAGTTGGCTTTCGCCCGGGTATTTAATAATTCTTTAAGAAATTGAATAATAAGCGAACGCCAATAGCGGTGCCACCTCTACCGCGATAGTCGCTTTCGCTTAGTGTAAATGCTGCTCCGGCAATATCTAAATGTAACCAAGGGTAATCGGTAAATTTCTCTAGGAATTTTCCTGCGGTAATCATACCTGCCAATTCGCCTCCAATATTTTTTTGGTCGGCAATATCGCTTTGAAGCATTTTGCCATATTCTTCCCACAACGGAAATTCCCACAGTCTTTCAAAAGTATCGTAGCCGCTTTTTTCAATTTTTTCTTTAGTGCTTTTTGAAGCCGTTCCCATATAAGCACTGGCATGAGAACCCAATGCACGCATAGCAGCACCGGTGAGTGTAGCTACATCTATTACCAACTCCGGTTTGAATTTTTTGGCGTAGTGCAGTGCATCTGCAAGAATCATTCTGCCTTCGGCATCGGTATTTAAAACTTCTACGGTGCTACCATCCATCATGCGAATTACATCACCGGGAGTGTATGCGTTTTCGCCCGGGCGGTTATCGGTTGCAGGTACTAAAGCAACTATATGCAAAGGCAGTTTGGCTTTGGCCGCAGCTGTAATTACGGCTGCCACACATGCTCCTCCGCTCATATCGCTTTTCATTTGATCCATTGAGTTGCCGGTTGGCTTTAAACTTAAACCTCCGGTATCGTACACCACACCTTTACCTACCAATACTATTGGTTGCTTATTTTTTGCCTTGGCAGGTTTATACTCCAACACACTAAAAGATGGCGGATCTTGGCTGCCATAGTTTACGGCAAGCAGGCCTCCCATTTTTAAAGTTTCAATTTTCTTTTTGTCGAAAACCTCTGCTTTTACGCCTGCTTCTTTGGCAAGTTTTTTAAACTCTTCGCCCAGCTGCCTGGCAGTAAGAAAATTTACAGGTTCGTTTATGAGGGTGCGTGCTGCAAACACTGCATTTACCAATATGTTTAGCTCCTCTACTTCTGCTTTGCTGAGTGTGTTTTTATCTACCAAAACTTTAGTAAGTGCTTTATCTTCTTTGTCTTTTGTAAGGTATTTAGAAAACTTATAGTTGCTCAATGCCAAGCCTTCGGTAAAGGCATAAGCCAATGCAGATTCTCCGGTGGTGTTTAGCACAGAAACTGCATCTGCTTTTTGGGCGTTTAAACTTTTATTTATCTGGAAACCAAATTTGCGTGCTGTTTCTGTTTGCTGCCACAATTCTTTGCCGCCATCAACATTTACAACAAACAATATTTCGGTTCCTGAATTTAAAACAAAGGGATTTACCTTTTTTGCCAGTTTGCCTTGGATGGTTTTTGCAATTGCGGGCGAAACAATATTTTCAATTGCTTTCCAATTGGTTTTATCTGACACTAGCAGTACTAAATTCGATGCTTTGCTTACATCATTGCTTATAGAAATTGTAATATTCATTTTATATTAAAAATTAAGTGAGGGCGAAGATAAGAAAGGGAAGGGTAGTGCAAAATGAGATACCATACGCGCTTTATTGCAAAACGGTTTAATGGCTTAGAATAAAGCATACTTAAAACCAATTTCTGCGTTTATCTTTGTGTATTACTCATGGTGTTGTTTTTATTTCTCCTTTTATCGGTACTGGCAGTAAATGCTCAAAAAACAAGCGAAGAAGCTGGCAATTCACTTTCTTTTTTAGAAATGCGAAAGTGCCGCAGTTCTTTTACAAGCACGCCCTTGCAGGAAGAAAGTATTGCTGCGGTTCAGCAGTTTGTACGCTCATCGCTTAGCACCAATAACGCTTTGGAAACAGCAATAGATGTACACTATGTGCAACAAAGCCCGGGAGGCAGGCACTATTCATTTTTTCAAACCATTGGCAACACAAAAGTTTACAACAGCGAGCTAAAGGTAAACACCAACGGAAATGGCGTTATTACTTCATTTTTCAACAATAGTTTTGCGCCCAAAACGCTGGAAAAAAGCATTCTTCCTTTTGCATTGATTGCAAATCAATTAAAGCAAGAATTTAAAGGCTTTGAAATATTGCAGCATGAATTGGTTTGGTTTCCGGTAAGCGAAGAATTGCTCGTAAAAGCATATCGAATTGAATTGCGTAAAACCGCCTCTGAAAACATAGAACTTATTACCAACGGAAAAGAAATACTGCACTTGCGCGACATAAACATGTATCTGGCACCTCCCGATTCTACTGCAAAAGGATATGTGTTTTTACCCGATCCGCTCACCTCTTCAGGAAACTTATATGGCGGCAATTTTATAGACAATAACGATGCCGATGCGCAATGGCTTACCAACGAAAGAAAAGAAGTTTCACTAACCGTTGATTACTCCAATAATTTGTTTCAGCTTAAAAATGCCTTTATACAGATTGCAGATTTCGATTTACCCACCAATGCGCCCGCAACGGCTGTAACACCAATGTTTAACTACACCCGCAGTAACCTTAATTTTGAGCAGGTAAATGCTTTTTACCACATTACAGAAATGGGTAAGCGCATGCAGCAACTTGGTTTTAACTGTGCCAACACCGTGGTAGAAGCCGATGCCAATGCACTAAACGGACAAGACAATTCTTTCTTTGCAACCAATTACAGCCCCATGCGCTTATTCTTTGGCGGTGGCGGAGTGGATGATGCCGAAGATGCCGATGTGTGCATACACGAATACTCTCATTTTCTTTCGTACAATGCTTCGCCACAAAGCAATACAGGCAACCAGCGATTGGCATTAGACGAAGCCTTTGGCGATTACAATGCTGCTTCGTACTCACGCTGGCACAACGATTTCTATTGGGGTTGGGTGTATAATTGGGATGGACACAACTCTTATTGGGCAGGAAGGGTAGTAAACTCCACTAAAAAATATCCTACCAATCTTTCAAACAACATCTATAAAGATGGCGAAATATGGAGCAGTATGCTCATGCAACTTTGGAGCGATATAGGCAAAGATGTTACCGATAAGCTGCTTGTGCAAACACACTACAGCTATGCACAAAACATACAGTTTACCGATGCTGCCAGTTTGCTGCTCAAAGCCGACCAACAGTTATACAACAATATGCACTATTGCATTATAGCCCAACGAATGTACGAAAGAGGTGTGCTACCCAACGGCAAAACTCTTTGCCCCACCACCATTGCCGATACCGAAAAAGCACTACCCATTCAACTGCTGCACACACCGCAAGGCTGCTTACTCACCAGCACCGAAACCATTTGGAATGCTACCATAGCCATATACGATGCCGCAGGAAAACTGTTGCTTAGCCAACCTTTTGAAGGGCATAACTTTATTGCAAACAAATCTTTTTCGGCAGGTATTTACTTTGTAAAAGTTTACAACAACCATTCATTTACAACCCTAAAGTGGTTCAACAATAATTAATATGTTTACAGGAATAATTGAAGCCCTTGGCACCGTAGAAAAATTAGAAAACGAAAGAGGCAACCTCCACATTACCGTTACATCTCCTATTTCCAACGAATTGAAAATAGACCAAAGCGTAAGCCACAACGGAGTATGCCTTACGGTGGTGGCGTGCAATAGTCATTCGCATACAGTAACCGCCATTGCCGAAACACTTCGCAAAACAAACCTCGGAGGGCTGCAAGTAAACAACTTGCTAAACCTTGAACGCTGTATGGTAATGAATGGAAGGTTAGACGGGCATATTGTACAAGGGCACGTTGACCAAACCGCCAAATGCCTAAGCGTGGTGGAAGAAAACGGAAGTTGGATTTACCAATTTGAATACGAACCAAGTCCACAACATCTAGTAGTAGAAAAAGGTTCTGTTTGTATCAATGGCATTAGCCTTACAGTTTTTGATGTGCTAGACGATGTGTTTAAAGTAGCCATTATTCCATATACTTTCAACCATACCAATATGAAGCATATTAGCCAAGAAAGTATCGTAAATATTGAATTCGATATTATTGGAAAATATGTGGCAAGACTACAAGAGTTTAAGCAATAAACACTCGTGTTTACTCTTCCTTCTTAAACTCTAGACTTAAAGAATTTACACAATAGCGCATGCCGGTAGCAGTGGGACCATCGTTGAACAAATGCCCCAAATGCCCACCACATTTAGCACACATAATTTCTGTGCGCACCATGCCATGCGAAAGATCTATTTGAGTTTTAATTTTCCCACCTGCAATTTCTTTATCAAAACTTGGCCATCCGCAGTGGCTGTCAAACTTCATATTGGCTGTAAACAATTCGTTTCCACAGCCTGCGCATACATACACACCATTGTCCTTATGCATATAAAACTTCCCGCTAAAAGGTCGCTCTGTACCTTTTTCTCTAAGCACATAATACTGTTCCGGAGATAGTATTTTCTTCCATTCTTCTGGTGTTTTCTCTATGCTCATATTTTCCTTTTTAAGTTCTTGCGCTTGACAACTCTGCACTACCAAAGCAGCCACAAGCAAAATTGCAATTTTTAAATACATACGTTACCGATTAAAATGGCTAAACCGTTGCTTAAAAATACTGCCTCCGCCCACTTAAACCAAGCTGCATATACACAAAAATAGTTATTACATACTGTGTTGGGTGAAACAATTACAGTTTGTTTTCGTGAAAGGAATAAAGATTCTGTAATGAATCTATAAAAAATCATCTCCATGAAAGCACAAACTGCTAAACCAAATACTTTTAATTGGTTGAAACCATCTACTTGGTGGTTGGTTCAGGCTGTTTTTTCAACCTGCCCATGTTGCAATAGTTTTAGCTATGCACTTACCGAGCGCAAACCCGGCTTGCCATGCCAATGCTGCGGTATGCCTACCGATAGAATATTAAGCATGATGTATGCTTGTAAAAGCTGCGGCTATGCCCAAGAAAAATTTTTTCCCGATGGCGACACGCACGAAGATTCACTCTTTTGCGACCATTGCACGCCTAACCACTGCTAATAGTTATTGATTGAATACTTCCAATGCTTTCTTTAAGTCGCGATCCTCTTCTTTCATTAAAAAGAAATAACCTTCGTTTTGCCAACGCTGTCTTCCAAAAAATGCTTTTAAGCGGCTTTTTACTTTTGGATAATATGGTGCAAATTTATTGAAGTCTGCTTTTGGATGCTGCTGCTTTACGAAATCAAGGTATTGCTCAAACAATGCATTGCTTACATTAAATTCGGCTGCAAAGGTTTCTACATTTTTATACCGAGCTATTTCTGCTTCGTATTGCGGATAAACTTTGTAGGTAAATTCTGCAATTAGTCCAGCAACTTCAGCAAAGGTTACATTTAATATGCTGCTATCGAAAGGAGCAAACACATCGGGATGAATGCCGCCTCCACCATATACTTTACGTCCTTTTGCAGTTTTGTAAACCAGCGAATCTGTATGATGCTGTGTTGTGTCATCGTTGAGCAGGCTACCATTCTCGTAGCGTTTAAAAAAGTCTTCGTTATAGGCTGTTTTTCCATTATTGTATGGTCGTTGAATACACCTGCCGGAAGGTGTGTAATAACGAGCAACCGTTAAGCGTAATGCACTGCCATCACTTAATGGAAACTGCTCTTGCACCAATCCTTTGCCAAACGATGTTCTACCAACCACAGTGCCCCTATCCCAATCTTGCACAGCACCTGCAAGAATTTCGCTTGCAGAGGCAGCTCCTTGGTCTATTAGCACTACCAGCTTACCTTTTTCAAATAAGCCCTCTCTTCCTCCAATATAGTTCTGGCGTTTGTAAGCATTGCCTTGTGTATAAACAATTAGTTTCTCTCCGGTTAAAAGTTCATCGGCAATTTCGGCAGCAGCATTCAAATAGCCACCGGGGTTTTGGCGCACATCTATAATCAATTGCTCCATACCTTCTTCTTTCAACTTCCTTATTTTCTTTTTAAACTCATCGTGTGTGGTAGCACTAAAGCGGTTTATTTTTATGTATCCTGTTTTGCTGTTTAGCATTAAGGCTGCATCTACACTATACAATGGAATGGTGTTGCGCGTAATGGTATAATCTAGAATTGTATTAGTTGGTTTGCGAAGCACACTCACCTTTACTTTAGTGTTTTTTTCGCCACGCAACTTTTTCACTACATCTTCATTTTTAATCTTTACGCCACACACCAACGTGTCGTTTATCTTCACAATTAAATCGCCACTCTTTAAGCCTACTGCTTCCGAAGGACCACCTGTAATTGGCGTAACCACCATAATGGTATCTTCAAAAATATTAAACTCAATACCAATGCCTTCAAAATTTCCTTCGAGCGATTCGTTTTCGCGTGCCAACTCGCGTGCCGGAATATATACAGAATGCGGATCTAAGGTTGCCAACATATCTTGCACGGCATCTTCGTATAGCTTATCGGTATTTACGGTATCTACATACTTTAGTCGAACGTAGGTAAGAATATCTTCGAGCTTATCGCGCTTTCCATCAATAAATGGTTTTTGCTTGCCTGTGTTTACCGAAAAGAGCAACAATCCTAACAATATGCCAAATACCAATACCAGCGCATAAATCATGGGCTGCCAAACATTTATTTTAGAATTGGTTACGGTAATTTTTACACGTTCATTTTCCATTAGCCTTAAATTAGAAACGTGCGAAGATAAACAGTTATGAATGGTTTATAGGTGCTACTTTTTATTTAAGAAAAGTTAGAGAAAGCAAGTACTTTAGAAACATAAAACTACCATTGTACATGAAAACAATAATTGTTACCGGAGGGGCCTCCGGCATTGGAAAAACCACAGTGCAACTACTGGCAGAAAACGGCTTTGCAGTTGCTATTTGGGATGTAAACAATACTGCCGGTGCCACACTCGAAAATGAACTAAAGCAGCAAGGAAAACAAGTTTACTTTTTGAATGTAAACACCGCTATACCCGAACAAACTACTGCTGCCGCTCAAGCTACCTACCAACATTTTGGCAATATCTACGGCTTAATAAACAATGCAGGAATTACACGTGATGCCTCGCTTGAAAAGATGAGCAACGAACAATGGCAACAAGTATTAGATGTAAACCTCACGGGAGTTTTCAACTGCACCAAAGCTGTGCTTCCTTTCTTAACGAAGCAAAATGAAGGCCGCATAGTAAACACTTCATCTGTGGTGGGCATTTACGGAAATTATGGGCAAAGTAATTATGCCGCTACCAAAGCCGGGCTAATTGGTTTAACCAAAACATGGGCAAAAGAATTAGGAAAGCATGGTATTACCGTAAATGCAGTTGCCCCCGGCTTTATTGCCACAGAAATGATAGAAACTGTACCCGAAAAAATAATTGAAAAATTGAAAAGCAGCACTCCTCTGCGCAGAACCGGCAGCGCAAGCGATGTGGCCGCGGCATATCTATTTTTAGTATCGCCAGCAGCAAATTTTATTACCGGAACAGTGCTGAATGTAGATGGCGGATTAACACTGTAGTTAGCGCCACAAGCACGTTTAAAGGCATAAAAAAAAGAGGCTGTAACAATTACAGCCTCTTTCTCTTTTATATCAAAGAATTTTACTTCTTCTTTTTAGCTTTAGGTTTATACTTCATGTTGTTTCCACCTTTAATATCGTTACCGCCCGGAGAACCAATTCTATCCATAGCGCAACGGAAACCTATTTCGCTGCTTCCGATGTTAGCATCTAAAAATCTGCGAGTTCCAGGAGAAAGGAAATAAGCACGGTCGTTCCAGCTTCCTCCTTTTACTACTCTTGCATTATCATCTATTAAAGAGCTGATTCCGAATTTATACATTTCTTTTTCATCGCCATTTCTTGAGGCTTCATCGCCATCAATATAATTGCGCACATCGCCTCTGCGATAGTTTCTACGACCGGCAGCTTCGTCTTGAGTAACTTCTACATAAGAAAGTCCACCCAATGAATCTTTTACCGGTTTGCCATCCGGATCTAACTCTTTACGTTTAAACTGGTTACCACGGAAATAACGGAAATCGTTAGCATCAACTGAAGTCATAGGACGGTAAACATCCATTACCCATTCGCTCACGTTCCCTGCCATGTTGTATAAACCAAAATCGTTTGGCACATAGGCTTTAATTGGAGAAGTGATATCGGCATTATCGTTTAACTTACCGGCAATACCCATGTTATCACCACGTCCGCGTTTAAAGTTGGCCAAAAATTCGCCTTGGAATGTTCCTGATTTAGGGAAGCGGGTGCTAGTTCCGTTCCATGGATAAATTTTACGGTCGCTAATGCGCTCTTCGTTTTTAGCAGGTTGGTTTCCTTGCAAAGCCAATGCAGAGTATTCCCATTCTGCTTCGGTGGGCAGGCGGTATTTAGGCAACATAATACCATCGCTCATTCTTACAGGGCGTGTACCGTTACCATTAGGATTCAAATCCTTTTTAGGTTTTTTACCTTGTGCACCTTCGTATTGCCCAACCAAATAAACTTCGGTATCGAAGTGGTCGGCACCGATTTGGCTTGGATTTTCAGCCAATATTCCTTTATTGATAAGAATACGCTCGTTTACGCGATCGCTTCTCCAAGAAGCAAAGTCGTTTGCTTGGTTCCAGTTTACGCCTACTACCGGGTAGTAATTGTAAGCAGGGTGGCGCAAGTAATATTCTACGTATGGTTCGTTGTAAGCCAATTCATCGCGCCATACTAAAGTATCGGGGATACATTTTCTTACTACTTCCGGGAATTCGTTGGCAAAAACTCTATCCATCCAATACATGTATTCACCATAATGTACATTGGCAATTTCGGTTTCGTCCATGTAAAAAGATGAAACGGTAACTCTGCGAGGAACGCTGTGAAATTCATACATCACATCGTTCTCGGTTTGTCCCATTACAAAAGTTCCACCTTCGATTAGTACCAAATTTGGACCTGTTTCCTGCCCTTGGTATTTTACTACTTCAAACCCTCCATTTTTAGAGTCGTTGTAGTTCCAACCGGTAACGGCAGATTTTTCCTTTTTACAGGAACTCATGTATGCAACTGTAGGTACAGCTATTAACAGTGCAGCCTTGATGAGGTTGTTTCTCATTGTTTCTGTTTGCTTTTTTTTAGAAGGTTGCTAAAATATGTTTTCTATTTAAAAATTCAAAATTGTTGGACAAGCCAAATATCCTCGGTTATTTTTATTTTCCAAAGAATTATCGTCTCCGGCAATGTTAAAAGTGAAAGTTAGCTCGTGCGCACCTCCGGTTTTGTTGATGAGTTTGCTCACCGGAAAATCGTAACTATAGCCAAATCTAAACTTTCCTTTCTTCACACCCACCACCATTATTACCGATTCGGGATTGTTTATTACATAGCGAAATTGCGCTCCAAAATACACCCATTCTATTCCCGCAAGCAGTCCGCCATTTATTTGTAAATTTCTTCCTTGGTTGGCTATTAAAACGTTGGGCGATAGGTAGATATTGCGTTTATAGCTGTATTTTGTTTTTAGAGGAAAACTTCCGCCAAAGTGTGCAGTAAACCGCATAGGTGTGCGTGCTTCTACTGCATCGGAGAAGTTTTCTTTGTTCATAATAAAATTATTTACGGCAAAACCGAAATAAAGTTTCTGTGTAAAAATTACAAATCCCGCGGCAATATCGCCACGGTGCGTGGCTAATCTGGAAGGCGTGGGTTCGCCTGTGGCATTCAGATTTCCGTTGGCATCAAAGAAGCCGGAATATGGATTTATCATATCCGAAAATTGCAATTCATTCCACTTTAATCTGCGGTGGATGTAGGTGCCGGACACTCCAATTTTCATGGCTATTTTTCGGTTAAATTTTATTTGGGGGGCAAACGATGCGGTAACATAATAATTGCCAAATACATTATTCATCATTTGGTCTGCCACTACCAACAAACCTATGCCGCTTCTGGCTCTATCTATATGCATATCGAAAGAAGCCATATAGGTAGTGTAACCGCCATTAAAACCACTTCCCATACCAGGCCATTGGTTGCGATAATTTGCCGTAAACCGCGGCCCGTAAGCAATGCCCGTGAGTGCAGGATTCAAATACAATTGAGCGGAATAAAACTGGCTCATTACCACGTCTTGGCTGCGTACCGAAAACACCAGCGAACACAAAACCAACACAACTGCCAGTACTTTTTTAACGTGCCTAGCTGCAATGGCAGCATCATTTAAACGAATAGGCTTTAGGGCATAATTATTACTAAAACCAATGCTTGGCTTCTTGTTGAATAATAAAAATAACCTGAAATATCTGCACATTTGTTTCACAATAAAGCAAACCTAAAACCGTTTCTGCCTCGTCTTGTTATTAAATTTTAAAGCGGACAAATGTAATGATGTGCTTCAATAATTTTCTAAACAGAATCAATAATTTAGCAAAGAACGTGCTATTGCTAGTTTCATTGTGTACATGGCTATGCTTTTGTACGCTTAGTGCTCAAGAAAATAATATTCAATTGCAATGGAGTAAAGAATGGAAAAAGGTAGAAACGCCTAAAGGCAATTTCTTGCGCCCTTCTTTCGAAGATGCTTCTTTTACAGAGGCACAAAATTTTTTTCCTGTTTTTACTACTTCAGTTTATACCGCAGGTGCAGCAGAAGCTACTTTATACGATGCCATGTTTACTGCTGCAGATAGTGCAGCTGCCGCAGCATTGCAGCACATTGCTTCGCAACCAACCGTAACTGTAAACAACGGTAAATCTGCACTTAAAAATATAGCAGTAATTTCTGTTTTTCCATTTAGAAAAAATGAAACCACCGGAGTGGTTGAAAAACTGCTTTCATTTAAAATTAAGTTAGCTGAAACTGCTCCGGCATCTGCTAGTGCCGCAGCAAGAGGTACAAACAGCTATGTAGCTAACTCCATATTGGCTTCGGGAAGTTGGTACAAAATTTCTACCAATAAAACTGCCATGCACCGCCTTACTTACAATTTCGTAAAAACTTCATTTGGAATAGACCCTGCCAGTGTAAGCTTCTCTAACTTTGGCATCTTTGGAAACTATCATGGTTTATTAAACGAAACTGCTGGGCAAAATCCGCAAAGCGATGATTTACAAGAACTACCCATTTTCATTTCAGATAAAAACGGAAATGGCAAATTTGACAGCGATGATTTTGTATTGTTTTACGGGCAAGACCCACACGCATGGAGTTATCCCGGAAACTCACAGCCTTTCACACACAAAAAACATATTTACTCCGATAAGAACTTTTACTTTGTAACTACCAATAAAGGAAGCGGCAAACAAACTATTGCCGAAAGCGCAGCCGGCAATGCTAATGCTACAGCAACTACATTTAACGATTATGCCTTTCATGAGTTAGATGAAATGAATTTTTTAGAATCTGGCAGAATCTGGTTTGGCGATAAAATGAGTTCTACCAAAACTTCTATAGACCTTAGTTTCAACTTTCCAAATATAGCTACCATGGCTCCTGTAAATATTGTTTCTACTGCCGTAGCTAAAACACCGCAAACCACCGCCAACGGAGCTACACAAATAGTGTGTACTTATGGTGGCAGCAACATTCTTATTCACTCCATAAAAGGCTCGGGTTCCACACTTTACGGCACTGTAGCTACTTACCAAATACAAAATGCCACACTAAACCCTACTAGCGACAACCTAAAACTCACCTACAACTACAACTGTATAGACAATACCGGTGAAGCCTACTTAGACTATGTAGAAATAAACTGCCAACGTAATTTGATATTTACTGGCGGCAGTATGAACTTTAGAAATACTGCCACTGTTGGGGCAGCTTCGGTTACAGAATTTCAGATAAGCAATGCTGCCAATACACAAGTATGGGATGTTACCAATCCATTTGAAGCCAAGAGCCAATTGGCCAATAATGGCACTTTTACCGTGGCAACTCCTATACTCAAAGAATTTGTTGTATTTGACCCTGCTGCTTCACATGCCGAACCGGAATACACCGAAAAAGTTGCCAACCAAAACTTACATGCATGTGGGCAGCCCGACATGGTTATTGTTACACATCCTTCTTTTTTAAGCGCGGCTAAACGCCTGGCAGATTTTCACCAAACCAACAATGGTATTTCCGTTTTAGTAACTACACCGCAACTTATTTACAATGAGTTTAGCAATGGCAAACAAGATGCTACCGCCATTCGCAATTTCTTAAAAATGCTATACGACCGTGCAGCGGGCGACACCACCTTAATTCCGCGTTATTTATTGCTGTTTGGCGATGGTAGTTTTGATATGATGAAACACACATCGGCAAGCACTAATTTTATTCCTACTTACCAGAGTTATGAATCGCTAAATGAAATAGGAACCTTTGTGAGCGATGATTTTTTTGGCCTGCTAGATGATGGCGAAGGTGGCGATATTTTAGGCAGCAATAATTTTATTGACGTTGCCATTGGCCGCCTGCCCGTAGGCACAGCCGATGAGGCCGAAGGTGTGGTAAACAAAATTATCAACTACAAATCTACCAAAGCCTTAGGCAACTGGCGCAACCGCATAACCTTTGTTGCAGATGATGAAGATAGCAACGTACACTTTAGCGATTGTAACGGCTTTGCCAATTATTTGGCAAGCGCATATCCTGTTTACAATCAAAACAAAATTTATTTAGATGCTTACCAGCGCGTAAACACTCCGGCAGGAGCACGCTATCCCGATGTGAATGCAGCTATTTTAAATGCACTCAACAGAGGTACACTTATACTGAATTATGTGGGACACGGAGGAATAAACAACTGGTCGCACGAGCGCATTTTCAACTTCAACGATATTCAGCAACTCAGCAACTTTAACACCTTGCCACTATTTGTTACTGCCACCTGCGAGTTCAGCAAATTCGACAGAAACGGAGGACAAACAGCCGGAGAAAACCTTATTGTAAATCCCAACGGAGGCGGCATAGCATCGGTAACCACTGTGCGTGTGGTGTATTCGTACCAAAACAAACAACTCAACGATGCCCTCATAAAGAATGTATTTAAACCCTACCACGGCAAAACACCCACCATGGGAGAATTGCTTATGCAAGCTAAAAATGGAATTTGGGGTGGCGGTGATGCCAACAACCGGAAGTTTTTACTCTTGGGCGACCCAGCGCTTTCACTCAACTATCCCGAACTAAATGTGGTAACCACCGAAGTAAATAACATTCCCGTTGGCAATACCAACGACACCATGAAAGCGCTACAACAAATAACCATGAGTGGCGAAGTGCGCAACTGGGATGGAACGCTTGCTTCAGACTTTAATGGGTTTGTATTTCCTACGGTATTCGATAAGGTTTCTACCCTTACCACACTTGCTAATTCACCCAATAGTTTTAAAGCCAATTTTCAACTATATAAAAGCATTGTATTCAACGGAAAAGCAAGTGTGCAAAACGGAAAGTTCAACTTTAGTTTTATGGTACCAAAAGACATAGACTACAAAGTAGGTGAAGCACGCATAAGCTATTATGCCGAAGATTTTTCTCGCAATATGGACGCACACGGTTTAGATGAATCTATTTACATCGGCAGCAGTTCCGATAGTGTATTGTTTGACGACCAAGGCCCCACTATTGCTCTATTTATGAACGATGAAAATTTTCGCAGTGGCGGAATTACCGATGCTAATCCAAAACTATTGGCGGTATTGGAAGATGATTTTGGTATAAATGTGGGCAATACCTTGGGGCATGAAATTACAGCAGTACTAGATCAAAACTCTGCTAAACCTATTGTGCTAAACGAATATTTTGAAAGCGAACTCAACAACTATAAAAAAGGAAAAGTGCTGTATCCTTTTTACAAATTAGAAGACGGAGAACATACACTCACCGTTAAAGCATGGGATACTCAAAACAACTCTGCCGAAGCTGATATAAGCTTTATAGTAAGCACTTCACCTGCACTGGCATTAGAGAAAATTTTCTGCTATCCGAATCCATTTACAACCTCTACTACTTTTTCGTTTGAACACAATGCAGCCGACAAACCATTGGATGCCGAAGTGAGAATTTACACTTTAAATGGAGCAATGGTGCGCCATATTAAAGCCGAGTTTACGCCCGATGGCTACCGTGCCAACAATATAAAATGGGATGGCGATACCGATGAAGGAGGTGATGTAATGAAAGGCATTTATATCTACAGAATTACACTACAAGATAAGCAAGGCAACCAAACCTCCAAAAGCGATCGGGTAGTGCTAATTCGCTAGGCAACCAATAATATTTTACACCTTACAAACCATGCAGCGCAGTTACGAGCACTTTATGAAATTGGCTTTAAAAGAGGCCTTATATGCGTATGAAGAAGACGAAGTTCCCATTGGAGCAATAGTGGTGTGCAACCAACAAATTATTGGCAAGGGCTATAACCATGTTGAAAAACTAACCGATGTTACCGCACATGCCGAAATGATTGCCATTACAGCCGCTTCGAACTATTTAGGCAATAAATTTTTAGAGTCGTGCGAGATATATGTTACGGTGGAGCCATGCCTAATGTGTGCCACTGCTTTGCGTTGGGCTCGTATTGGCAAATTGATATACGGTACCGGAGAACCTAAAACGGGCTTTACCACTTTTCAAAAACCAGTATTGCATCCTTCAACAGAAATTATTGGAGGCATTATGGAAGCAGAATGCGCTGCACTTATGAAGCAGTTTTTTAAAGAAAAAAGATTAGGGTAATATCCGTACTACTCATAATCGTTGCCCACTTTTTTACTTCCCGTGCTTTGGTTGTATTTGTTACAATCAAAAATAGTGTGGCTCATGGCTTCCGGAACAGGAAACACATCTTTAGCATTAAACTCCGAAGAAAAATTAGTGCTATCGTTGTTTACTCTTTGGAAAAAATAAGCCCAAACAGGCAATGCCATAGTAGCACCTTGGCCGTATTGCATAGAGCGGAAACGGATGTATCTATCATCGCAACCGGTCCAGCTACCTGCCACCAAATGAGGAGTAGCGCCAATAAACCAACCATCGGCATAATTAGAGGTAGTACCGGTTTTACCAATTATATCGCCCGGCAATTTGTATCTGTAACGCAAGCGAACACCCGTGCCATACTGCACCACACCTCTTAATAATTCCACCATGGTGTAATTGGTGTTTTCATCAAAAACTTCGCGCTGCTGGGCAGTAAATTCACCTACCACGTTGCCGTTTCTATCTTCGATACGCGTAACAAAAATAGGTTGTGTGTACACACCATTGTTGGCAAACGTGGCATAAGCACCTACCATTTCGTACAGCGAAATATCTGCCGAACCCAAACTGATTGAAGGCTGTGCCGGAATATCGCTTTCTATTCCCATGTTGTGAGCCAATTGAATAACTGCATCGGGTGTCATTTCGTGCATAAGGTAAGCAGTTACCGTGTTTATAGAATTGGCAAGTGCTTCTTTTAGTGTCATCATGCCGCCATATTTTCCATCGCTGTTTTTGGGTGTCCAATCTTCTAATAATCCAAAGCGAGGATCTCCGGCTTCGAATGTTACAGGCTGGTTAGGAACTTTAAAACAAGGCGAGTAGCCTTTATCGCGAATAGCCGTGGCATACACAATTGGCTTAAATGTGGAACCTACTTGCCGCTTGGTATTTATGTTTACGTGATCGAACTGAAAATGGCGATAGTTAATGCCGCCCGCCCAAGCTCTGATATATCCGTTTGAGGGGTCTAATACCATAAAGCCGTTTTGCAAAATCATGCGGTAATAGCGCAGCGAATCGTATGGACTCATTACCGTATCCTTATCGCCACCGTAAGCAAAGATGCGCATCTTTACTGGCGTGTGCATTACCTTATCTATTTCTTCTCTGCTTTTACCCGCTTCTTTCATATCGGCATAGCGGCTGCAATGCGTGTAAATACCTTCCCATTCTTTTGAAAAATCTTTCCACGGGTCTTTTCCCTTCCAATGCTCAAAAAACACCGATTGTAATTCGCTTAAATGCTGTATTTGTGCTTCTTCTGCATAGCGCTGCAAACGCGAATCTAGAGTAACGTAAATGCGCAAACCATCGCGATACAAATTGTATGAAGTGCCATCGGGTTTTTTATTCTCTGCCAGATACTTTTTGAGCCATAAACGAAGATATTCTCTAAAGTGCGGAGCCAATCCTTCTTCGTGTGTTTCGGGGTGAAAATCTAATGCAATAGGTTGTTTCTGCAACGAATCTAGTTGTGGCTTATTCAAAAAATTGTACTTATACATTTGAGCCAACACTGTATTTCTTCTATTAAACGATGCTTGCGGATGCAAACGCGGATTGTATTGATAAGGTGCTTTCAACATACCAATCAGCACAGCCGCTTCTTCAACTTTTAATGAATCTACGCTTTTTCCAAAATAGGTTTGCGCTGCCGATTTTATACCAAAAGCATTGTCGCTAAACTCTACCGTGTTTAAATACATGGCAAATATTTCCTGCTTGGTATAAGAATGCTCCAGGCGCACGGCAATTATCCATTCTTTAAATTTACGCAATACCAATTGCAGTTTATTTAAGCGCTCGCGCGGAAACAAATTTTTTGCCAACTGCTGTGTAATAGTACTGCCACCGCCTTTTGCACCACCGGAAAGCATTACTCTAAACAAGGCTTTAAAATCTACTCCGGTATGTTCTTCGAATCGAATATCTTCTGTAGCTAAAAGTGCCTGACGCAAGCATTGTGGAAGGCCCGCATAATCTACATTACTTCTATTTTGTGCATAGTATTTTCCAATTACTTCGCCATCGGTTGAAATAATTTCGGTAGCGAGGCTGCTTTCCGGATTTTCTAATTCATCGAAACTTGGCAACGCTCCAAAATAGCCCGCATTAAGCAAATAAAACAGCAGCGCCACTCCGGCAATACCTGTAAAAAACAATGCCCAAAAGATCTTTAACCATTTCACCTTTCAAACGTACAAGATTTTTGAAATAAAAAAGCCCGTGGTTTGCGCCACAGGCTTTGCCTAGCTGGATTTAAGGATAAAGTTGTTGGTGTGGAAGAAAAAAATTGTCTATAAAAATGAACCTTGTCGCTGCTTAGTTGAGGTTACCAAACATGGTAGCGCAACTCTCATGAATGTAGTAGTATTTTTTTCCGTTTTTGGTGAATGGGGTAATTCTATATGGAGCCACTTGTACCAAACCCGAATTTTCGCCTTTGCCCAAAGAGCCTACCTCTGCTGCCGTAAAGGTGTAAGAAGTTACACCCGGGCCGGTAATGTGGGATACGCTGCCCGAAGGACCTGCCATTACCCAAATTACAGAATCGTAGTTAGAAGGTGCTGTTTGCAAGGTTACGGTATAGCTGCTAGAAGTATTTATTTCTTTAGAACTATTGATTTTGCCAATACCCGGCAAGTAACCTGAAGCTGTATAAGTAAATGCCGAAACACTGCTGCTGCCTGTAATGTTCCAATTGTAAGTATAGCTACTGGTGCTAATGCCCATATCGCTTCCATTTGGCGCACCTTTGGGAGTAAAACCATAGTAGTTGTTAGACAGCTTAGTCAGAGCTGAGTCGTTTACGGAAACATTTCCTGCGTCATCGAAAGTAGCGGAGCCGGTTGTGGTAGAAAATCCTGCGAATGCAACACCCATTTTATAGTCTAAATCCATGGATGGCACACCTGGTACCGAAGGTGTAGAATATGAAGCCAAAACACGCACTACGCCTAATACGCCATATGCATCAGAAGGTGTGTTTACTTGTGGTGGATTGTTGGCAGGTGCATTGTTGGTGGTTGTAGTCTTCTTATTACAAGAAGAAAGAGCAAACACACCCAATGCTGCTAACAGAATGAAATTCTTTTTCATAACGATTATGTGTTTAGTGAATAATTGATGATGCAATTATATCCCGCACAAAACACACTATGCCGATTCGAGTAAGAATGCCTTGTTTTTTGGAAAAAAAACAAATGGTTCAATTAGTGCCAACTGCACGGTGATTTACCCTAAAGTATGCTCAAACAATTTAGGCTAAATGGCAATGAAATTTTAAATTCCAATGATCCCTATTTCTTTTCCGGAAAACACAAAAATCCTTGGTAATACTATTAAGTACACGCACTACTTATTGCTGTATTCAAACAAAAACTTTTTTTCTTCTTCAGAAAGACTATCATAACCGGAGCGCGAAATCTTATCCAAAATTTCATCTACTCTTTCTTGCTCCGATACTACTTGTGCTTCGGGAGAAGAAGGTTTGTATTGGATGGAACGGAGGTATGCTACTCTTTCTTTTCGCACTGCTTCGTAATGCTGTTTCTTAGCAAAAGGAATAGTTACCGTATCGGCAACTTTTTGAATTGGAGAAAACATATCTATACCATGCCTTAATCCGCGAATAAACAACCAACCGCAACAAGCTCCGCCTAAATGAGCAATATAGCCTCCGGCATTACCTCTTGGAATGCTGATAACATCTACTACCAACGTAAATAATGCAATATACTTTATGCGCACCTCACCAAAAAACATAAGGAATACCCGATGATTGGGATTAAGCGTAACCGCACCAAATACAATTGCTAAGATGCTTGCCGAAGCACCCATAAGCACTGCATTTTGCAAAGAAGGCTCAAATACAGGAATTAAATTAAAAGATGCTATATAAAATACTGCACCGCTTATACCGCCCAATATATACAGTGGCAAAACTCGTTTATCGCCCAAGTACAGCGTAAAAATGCCGCCAAACCAATACAGCCAAAGCATATTAAAAAGCAGATGAAAAAAATCTTCGTGCAAGAACATATAACTGAGCAATGTCCACGGCTGCTTTACAAAGGTAGCAAGCGATGCCGGCAGCGATACATGGTGTAAAATACTACTGTAGGCTGCCGAATTTTGAAAAAGAAAAAATCCCAACTTCATCACATTTACCAATAGGAATACAAACACATTTATGTAAATGAGTTTTATCACCATATCGCCAATGCTAAAGCGAATGCGCAAATCGCTTATTATGGAATTACCGTACAACAAAAATATCTTTTACACTAAGGTACATTTTTATGCTTAAACAGCATAAAAAAGCAGCCTACCAACTAGAAGCAAATACCGTTTTATACATTTCTAACAAGCAGGCACTTTTTCAACTATTGGTTTTATCTACTTTTGGCAGGTGTTGGAGAAAGAAAAAAAAACACTTGTAGATTTCAACTTACTGTGGCGTATTTTAGCATTGGCAAAACCATATAGCCAATGGTTTCGGTTTTCAATCTTTTTATCGCTGTTGCTGGCTGTACTGGCACCGCTCCGCCCCAAAATTGTTCAATATACTGTAGATAATTACATTGTTCATTTTAATGCTTTGGCATTACAAAAAATGGCATTGGTGCTGGTAGCGCTGCTCTTGCTAGAATCGGCTGCCCGCTATGGTTTTAATTACTTAACCGCTTGGTTGGGACAAAGTGTAATTCGCGATTTACGTATTCGGGTTTTTAAACATTTAATTTATGCACGGCTACGGTATTTTGACGCCACTCCCATTGGCACCGCCACCACGCGCACCATCAACGATATTGAAGCCGTAAACGATACTTTTTCGGAAGGCTTAATTACTATTCTTGCCGATGTACTTACTATTATTTTGGTAGTAAGTTTTATGTTTTATACCAACTGGAAAATTGCATTGGTAAGCATTGCCTCGCTTCCGCTGCTGCTATGGGTAACGCGTTGGTTTCAAGAAGGCGTAAAGCGCTCTTTCCAAGACGAAAGAACACAAATTGGTCGCATGAATGCCTTCTTGCAAGAACACTTAACCGGCATGAGGATTATTCAACTCTTTAATGTAGAAGCAAAAGAATTTGAGAAGTATAAAACTATTAACAACGAGCTAAAGCAAGCCAACATTCGCGGTATTTGGTACTATTCGCTTTTCTTTCCTGCTGTAGAGATTTTATTGGCAGCATCGGTGGGTTTAATGGTGTGGATGGCGGCACACGAAATTTTGCACCAACAGGCGCAAGTGGGCATTATTATGGCGTTTATTCTTTACATTAGTATGCTCTTTCGCCCCATAAGATTTATTGCCGATAAAGTAAATACTATTCAGAGAGGTTTGGTTGCCTGCGAGCGCGTTTTTAAGTTATTAGACACCGATGAGCGCATTGCCGATAGCGGTACTTTTTCACCCCAAAAAGTAGAAGGAAACATTCGGTTTAAAGATGTGTGGTTTGCTTACAACAACGAACATTATGTTTTAAAACATGTGAATTTTGAACTGCCTGCCGGAGAAACGCTTGCTATTATTGGTTCCACGGGATCCGGAAAAACAACTACCATTTCTTTATTGGGTAGGTTTTACGAAACCACCAAAGGTGAAATTTTATTAGATGGTGTAAACATTCGCGATTACTCGCTGAATGCCTTGCGCTCGCAAATGAGTGTGGTGCTGCAAGATGTATTTTTGTTTGCAGGCAGTGTGTATGAAAATATTACGTTGCGCAACGAAAATATTTCGTTGGAAACGGTTGAACATGCAGCAAAATTGGTGGGGGCACACGAGTTTATTTCAAAGTTACCGGGCGGTTATCAATATAAAGTTATGGAGCGCGGAGCCACACTTTCTATGGGTCAAAGGCAGTTGATTTCTTTTGTGCGCGCATTGGTGTATAATCCGGCAGTGCTCATTTTAGATGAGGCTACTTCTTCTATTGATAGCGAGAGCGAAGCGCTTATACAACGCGCTATCGAAAAATTGGTAAAAGGCAGAACTTCTATTGTAATTGCGCACAGGCTCTCTACCATTCGGCACGCACATAAAATTGCTGTGTTCGACAAGGGCATTCTTAAAGAATTTGGTTCGCACGCAACACTAATGGAATTAAACGGCACCTATAAACAACTGTTTGAAATGCAGTTTCACACTTCGGCAACAAGTGTGTAGTTTATATCCACACAAATGCTCCGGTTGCGGCATTGCTTTCTATTAGTTCTGCATCTGCAAGGCGTTGCAATACTTGTAAAAGTATTTCGGGTTTTTGAGCTGTAGCCGCTACTAATTGCGGCATAGTTTTTGGCTGCTGTAATTGCTGCTCCAGTTCGTTCATTAACTGCAAAAACTGCGCGTGCTTTAATCCACTTTTCTTAGCTGCAATACACACATCGCATACACCACAATTTTCAGAAAACTTTTCTCCAAAATAATTTACAAGCATGGCACTACGACAGAAATGACCGGTAGAAATGTATTGCAACATAGCGGCTGCTCTTTCGGTTGTTTGCTGCTTGCGCATTTGCAGCAATGCTATATTCAACCGCAGGTGGGCACTCTCTACCCTTTCGTGTGTAAACGAAATTTGTGGTGTTTCCTCTACTGGCTTGTAACTAAATATATGCAGTTTTTGCAGTTCATTTACTTTTGCAATAAGTTCTGAAGTTTCAATACCAAGGCGTTTGGCAATTTCTTTTTCATGAAAAACAGTATAGTCTTCAAACACACCTTCGCTGGTGCGCAAAATCATTTTGGTAACCGCCTCTAAACTTGGATTGGCGTTATAGAGTTTCAGCAAAGCATCTTTGCCAACCAAACATTTAATGATAGGATATGGCTGTGTGGCTTCGCTCATGGTAAGTACATCCATTTGCTCCAATAGCCGCAAATGCTCCATCAACACCCGCACAGCGATATTGGTATCGGCAGCGCATGCTGCTATATTAAATTTTACGGCATCGGCAGGCATTTGATGCAATGGAATTTTAAGATGATTGCATAGTGCATCATACGTTTGGCGCAACTGCTCCGGTAATGGAAAATTTTCAATAATATCTTTAAGCAATTGCTTATCGCTTTGGTTGCACAGCAGCACCGCGTATGCCTTTTTTTCATCTCTACCTGCCCTACCTGCTTCTTGAAAATACGCTTCTAAACTTTGAGGCACATTCATGTGAATTACCGTACGCACATCCGGCTTATCTATACCCATTCCAAAAGCATTGGTGCAAACGATAATGCGGGTTTTTCCCGCTATCCAACTTTCTTGTTTACTGCTTCTTTCTGCGGGGCTTAATCCTGCATGATAATAATCCGAACTCAACCCATTTTTGTTTAAGAAATCGGCCGTTTGCCGTGTACCCTTTCGCGCATTTACATACACTACTGCACTGCCCGGCACTTGCTTTAAAATATGCAACAACTGTGCATTTTTATCGAAAGTTTGACGCACCACATAGCTCAAATTACTGCGCACAAAACTTTTAGAAAAAATCTGCTTCTTCTTAAAATGTAATTGCTCGGTAATATCGCTTGCTACCTTTTGTGTGGCAGTAGCAGTAAGCGCCAGTACCGATACATTAGGCAACAATTCCCGCACCTCGGCAATTTGCAAATACTGCGGTCGAAAATCGTACCCCCACTGCGAAATACAATGGGCTTCATCTACCGCAAGCAAACTTACTTTCATTTGCTTGAGTGCTTCTTTAAACGAAGATGTGGCAAGCCTTTCGGGCGATACATACAAAAATTTTACATCGCCATAAATACAATTGGAAACAATCTGCCGTATTTGCGAAATCGATAAGCCTGAATAAAGTGCTTCTGCTTTAATGCCTCTAGCTTTTAAGTTAGAAACCTGATCTTTCATCAACGCAATGAGCGGAGAAACCACTATGCAAATACCATCTAAAAGCAATGCAGGAACTTGAAAACAAATTGATTTGCCGCCACCTGTGGGAAGCAGTGCCAACGTATCGTTTTTACTCAATACACTTTGTATTATTTCTTCCTGTAATGGTCTAAAATTATCGAAACCCCAATACTGTTTCAAAATGTGCTTAGGGGACAATTGCATGCATGCAAAATGGTGAATTTTACAAGGAAAATAAAAACCTACACCTCACAAACACGCTATTGCATATAAACCAAAGAAAGATATTCCCAATTCTTTCCAAAATTCAATGGTTATCTTTAGCGCTATGAAAATTTTGATTGTTGAAGACGAAAAAGAACTGCAAAACACCATTGCCGATTCACTTTCAAAAGAACAGTTTGTAATTGAAACTGCCGATAACTTTGCCGCTGCACTAGAAAAAATAAATGTGTATGAATACGATTGTATTTTGCTTGATATTATGCTGCCGGGCGGCAGCGGCATACAGCTATTGCAAGCACTAAAAAAAGCCGGAAGAGCCGGCAACGTAATTATTATTTCTGCTAAAGATTCTTTAGACGATAAACTGCAAGGGCTTGAACTCGGAGCCGATGACTACCTTACCAAACCATTCCACATTGCAGAGCTGAATGCAAGAGTAAAAGCCGTGTTACGCAGAAAAAATACCGATGGAAAAAACTCCCTAGAATTTGCCAATCTCTGCTTAGATTTAAGCGAAAGAACACTAACCATAAACCAACAAAACATACCTCTTAACCGAAAAGAGTTTGATATTTTAAACTACTTTTTATTCAACAAAAACCGTTTAGTAACCAAAACCGCACTGGCAGAACACGTGTGGGGCGACAACATTGACCAAGCCGATAACCTTGATTTTATTTACTACCAAATAAAAAATTTACGAAAGAAACTTCAAGCCGCAGATGCCGCAATTGAAATAGAAGCAGTGTACGGAATTGGCTATAAGATTACTGAAAAATGAAACTACTCAACCAATCTATAAAATACATCGCCATTTCGATACTGCCTGTAATTGGCTTATGGGCAGTATTTTCGTACTTCAATATTCACGATAAAATAAGCGAGAGTGTAGATGAAGGTTTAGAAAACTACAAGCGCCAAATTATATACAGAGCACACCAAGATTCCAGCATTTTACTGCGCCATAATTTCAACGAAAGTTTCTTTACCATAAGAGAAATAGCACCCGAAATTGCGCTTGCAGTAACAGATATTTACACAGATACTGTAATGTACATGCAAGACCGAGACGATGATGAACCGGAGGCTGAGCCGGTACGCATTCTTACCACTGCATTTGAGCGCAACAACCATTATTATGAACTGCGTATTTTAAACTCTTTGGTAGAAGAAGACGACCTTATCTCGCAATTGCTGTGGAATAGTGTATGGCTATACATTATACTGGTGTTGGTAATTATTATTATACACAATTTTGTTTTGCAACGGCTATGGAAACCATTCTACCATTTGCTGCAGCAACTAAAGAATTACAGACTCGGCCACACCAAAAACCTGCCACATACCACAACAAACATCAAAGAATTTATCGATTTACAACAAGCTGTAAACACCCTGCTGCAACACAGTATAGAAACCTACGAACAACAAAAACAGTTTATAGGCAATGCCTCGCACGAACTGCAAACCCCACTAGCCATTACCATCAATAAACTAGAACTGCTTCTAGAAAAAGGAAATTTAGAAAGCACGCAAGCAGAAAACATTGCAGAGGTAATGCAAATAGTTGAACGCCTCATAAAACTAAACAAGTCGCTGCTGCTCTTAACCAAAATTGAAAACAGGCAATTCTTAAATAACCAAGCCATTTCTGTGCCGCAACTCGCACAGCAAATAGTAAACGATTTAGAAGAAATTACCAGCTACAAAAACATAACGATTGAAATGGAAACAAGCGCGGCACTAACCATAGAAATGGATGCTGCGCTTGCCAATATTCTTATTGCCAACTTAATTAGAAATGCGGTGTTTCACAATATCAGCAATGGCATTGTTTCTATTACAATTGGTACGCAAGCTATAAGCATTTGCAACACCGGAAACAATGAGCCTTTACCGGTTGAAAAAATATTTACCCGCTTCTACAAATCTGGCAGCAACACACCCGGCTCCGGACTTGGATTGGCTATTGTAAAAGCCATTTGCAACCTCTATGGCTTTGGCGTTACATACGCATTTAAAAACGGTAAACACTGCTTCGAAATAAACTTTGGTAAATAAATTTTGCGAATCGGGAATTGTTCCCAATTGTTTCCAGAATCGGGTATTTCCTTTGCACTTAAATTAAAAATACACATTATGAAAAAGCACTTTTTAATTGGCGCTATTGCGCTCTGCACTTCAGCCGGCAGCTTGTTTGCACAACACATTTTACAGAGCCAAGTACCATCGGTAGTGGTAAACAATTTCCAACAAGCATTTCCTAAAGCCTACGATGTAGATTGGAAAATGGATATGAACCTTTACAAAGTAGATTTTGAACTAGGCTTGCTCGGCACCGACCACGATGTTTGGTACGACCCTACCGGAAAAGTGGTAAAACACAAAGAAGAAATTTCTAAAAGCGATTTACCTCAAAAAGTCCAAGCAAAGATAAATGCCGATTTCAGTGGCTTTAGAGTAAGCGATGTAAAGAAAATTACAGAAGGCAATAATGCTATTTACACACTCGATTTAAAAACTTTCACACAAGAATGGAAAGTGGCTTATGATGCAGAAGGAAAAATTTTAAGTAAAGTTGCCGACTAAATTGAAAACACCTCTTTTTGCTTACTGCATTCTTTCGGTTTTGGCATTCAATACATGCTTAGCGCAAATCAACCCGCCAGGCTTGGGGAAAACCAATTTGGCGAGCTGGTTTGCCATTGGCATAAGGCAAGAGTTAGATACCATAGAAGGAAAAGGTTGGCAGTCTATGTCGTACATTGGAGCTGCAAGAAAAAGCACACCGGATAATCACAATCTATTTATGCAGCCGGCAATTCTTATCGTTAATCAAGAATTTCACCATCAATTTCACCACAATTGGCAATACTCAATAGCTGCAAGTTATAGAAGGCAACAAGAATATCTTAAAACAGCACCTTACGAATTAGATAGCCCCAAACTAAAACAAGAGTTCCGGATCTATAGCAGGCTATCGTATATTTTTAAAGTATCGCGCATAAAAATTACACCCACCATACGGCAAGAAATAAGAAAATTTTGCTCTTCGGATTTTAAACCCGTAAGCGAAGATTGGCAATTTCGCTCCCGTATCCGTATTCAGTTAAGTATAAATTTAGATGCTAGAAAAATACATAGGCTCATTGCAAGTTCCGAGCAGTTATTTTCTATAAGCAAAAAATCGAAGCCAAAACAATGGACAGATTTTAATTACAGAGAAAGCCGATTCTCTATCTATTATTCGTTTTCACCACAAAACCTGCCACTCATTTTCAACTTTGGCTACATGAATAACTTAGTTGGAAATAAAAACCCTTATTGCGGCCACTATTTGGCATTCGATGTAATTGTTGAAAATCCATTTAAACTAAAACAACGCAACAAAGATCGCATCAGCGAAAACTTAGAATAAACTACTTCCTAAAAAACGTTTGAAGCATTACCTCTGCCACAACAACTCACCGTATAATTTTTAAATAAAAAGGGCTGAAATTTAAGTTCCAGCCCTTTTCCTTTTAGTGATGGTGGTGATTGCCACCTTCATGTACGTGCCCGTGTTCAATCTCTACGGGATGTGCCTCACGCACTTCAATAACTTGTCCGCTAAAATGCAACTCTTCTCCTGCCAAAGGATGGTTTAAATCCAGCACTACTGCTTCTTCCTGAATATCTACTATTCGTCCTTGCAGCATATTGCCTTGGTTATCTTGCAACGGAACAATATTGCCCAACACCAATAAATCTTCCTGAATCTTTCCTTCCCACATAAAAGCATCTTTGCCCAATTGAACTACGCCTTCATCTTCATACACACCATATCCTTCTTCCGGAGATAACACAAAACTAAATTGGTTCCCGGCAACTTTGCCGCCAAGGTATTCTTCAAATTTTGGCAATACATTGCCGTGTCCAAAAAGGAAAGAAAATGGTGCATCTACAGTAGCTTCGTCCACTATGGCTCCATTTGGCTCTGTACGTAATTGGTAAGTAATTCTTACTACTGAATTTGGTGCTGCTTGCATAACATTACAATTTGAAATTTTAAGAAAATGCAGCGTTAAAAGAACAGGAATATGCCAAGAGCAAGAGCCCGCTTTAATAGCGCTTTTACATTGCAATGGTACTCAAAAAAAACGAAGATTGGTTTTGATATAAAACATCCATGTGTAAAAAAGCATTTTCCAATATTTAGCGCCTTCGGGAGTTATACTATTTTAGCCGCAACGAAAGTATATGATTAAAAAATTTGTTCCCCATTTAGTTGCCGTTGGCATTTTTACCGTGCTAACAGTTTTTTACTTCTTGCCCGATTTTCAAGGTATGATTTTAAGGCAAGGAGATATTGTGCAATGGAAAGCCATGAGCAAAGAAATACGCGACTGGAACGAGCAGCACCCCAACGATCCTGCACTATGGACCAGCCGTAATTTTTCGGGAATGCCAAGCGCTCAAATTTCGTTGGTATATCCCGGTAATATTGCTGCAAAATTTATGCAGGCACTCAATGGAATTTTTCCCGATGTAAGTGCACTGATGTTTCTTCACTTTATTGGATTTTATGTGCTTATGCTGTGCCTTGGCATAAACCAATGGCTTGCAATAATCGGCTCCATTGCTTTTGGGCTTTCTTCGTTCACCCTTATTTCTATCGAAGCAGGACACAATACCAAAGTGCAGGCAATGGCACTTATGGCGCCCGTTTTGGGTGGCGTACTGCTGGCTTATCGCAAAAATATTTTTGCAGGCGCAGCGCTTACTGCTTTCTCACTTTCTCTTGCTATTGCTGCCAACCACTTACAAGTAACTTATTACCTAATTATGTGTGTTGGCTTACTTGGTTTATATGAATTGATAGAAGCCTTTGTTGCAAAAAAACTACCTCACTTTACCAAAGCAACAGCCATGTTGGTACTGGCAGCAGCACTGGCTATAATTCCCAACATTGCCAACTTATGGATGACCCGCGACTACGGAAAAGAAACCATACGTGGCGGCAGCAGCGAACTTACCCGCAAAAAAGCAAGCACCGATGGCGGCTTAGATTTCGACTACGCTTCGCGTTGGAGCTATGGTGCCGGAGATTTGGAATTTCTTAGCGTATTGCTGCCCAACATAAAAGGTGGTGGTAGCGGTTCCGATGTGGGCGAAGAGTCTAATTTCGGGAAAGCTTTACAGCAAAAAGGCTATCCCCTTTCTTATACCAAACAAGCGCCAACTTACTGGGGAAACCAACCTTTTACCTCGGGTCCTGTTTATTTTGGAGCAGTGGTAGTCTTCTTGTTTGTATTTGCACTCTTAGCGCTGCACGACAAACTAAAATGGTGGGCAGTAGCACTCAGTGTGGTTTCGTTTTTACTTGCATTTGGCCATAATACTCCTTTCTTTAAAATAGCATTCAACACGCTGCCCTTCTTTAATAAATTCAGAACCCCTTCTATGGCTTTGGTAATAGCACAATTGGTATTTCCTATGTTGGCGCTATTAGGTTTACATCAATTATTAAAAACCCAAACTCCAATCGAAAAAGTAAAAAAACAATTGCTTACAGCAGCCGGAATTACCGGTGGCATAGCACTGCTTTTTGGTGTATTTGGCAGTATGTTTTTTGGCTTTTCGGGAGAAAGCGACAAACAACTAAACGAGCAAGGTCTATCGTTTTTGGTAGATGCCTTAAAAGAAGACCGCGCCTCGATGTTGCGCAGCGATGGTTTAAGAGCCTTATTTTTTATTGCAGCAGCATTTGGCTTGCTGTGGTTTTTCTTACAAAAAAAGGTTTCGCAAACTATACTTATTGCAGGCTTGGGAGCATTGATGTTAATAGATAGCTGGGGCGTAGATAAACGCTATTTAAACGATGAAAATTTTGTAGAGAAAAATGAATACGAGTCGGCTTTCGCCATGACCAAAGCCGATATGGATATACTACGCGATACCGATGCAAACTACCGCGTTTACAACCTTACCCGCGACCCATTCAACGATGCCATAACTTCTTATTACCACAAACATATTGGCGGCTACCATGCGGCAAAACTTATCCGCTATCAAGATTTAATAGAAGAGCATATCTCTAAAGGAACACCACAGGTTTTAAATATGCTCAACACCCGTTACGTAATTCAAAAAGGAAGCGATGGACAGCCACAAGCACAGCAAAATCCCGGTGCGTTGGGTAATGCATGGTTGGTAAAAAACATCCGCCATGTAAAAAATGCAGACGAAGAAATTACAGCTTTAGGCGCTGCCGATTTTTCGCCCAAAGAAACGGCATTGCTCGATGAGCGCTTTAAAACATTGGTAAGCACCTCTACTTACAACAACGAAGGAAGCACCATTGCACAAACCAATTTTACACCCAATAAAATTACATACGATTACAACGGTGCCGATAAAAACTTTGCAGTTTTTTCCGAAGTATATTATCCGGAATGGAACTGCTACGTAGATGGAAAACTTACCAACTATACCCGAGTAGATTATGTTTTACGCGGCTTAGAACTGCCTGCAGGTAAACATACCATTGAGTTTAAAATTGAACCTAAAGCTTTTGTAACCGGAAATAAAATTGCGTATGCCGGATCTGCATTACTGGCAATATTTTTACTGGCTGCCATAGGCTTAAATTTTAAGCAATGGCAACAACAAGAAGCAGCCGAAGAAAAGCCAACAGCTAAAGGCAAAAACAAATAATTTGAAAACTCACAACGTTGAAGCACGTTCTCATCTTTACTTACTACTGGGTTCCTGCAGGCGGTGTGGCGGTTCAGCGTTGGTTGAAACTTTCTAAATACTTGCCCCAAAACGGATGGCAGCCAATTATTGTAACCGTAAAAGACGGCAGCTATCCATATACCGACTCTTCGCTGCAACAAGAAGTACATCCTTCTATTGAAGTATTTAAAACCGATACCTTTGAACCCTTTGAACTCTATAATTTACTGCGTGGTAAAAAGGGGAAACAATTGCCCACAGCCATGTTGGATAACACTTCCAAGAAATCGCTGTTTCAAAAAACAGCAGAATACATTCGGGCAAATTTTTTTATTCCCGATGCGCGAAAAGGTTGGGTAAAATATGCCGTTAGCGAAGGAGCACGCCTCATTAAATCAAAAAAAATTGATGCCATAATTACCACAGGCCCTCCGCACAGCACACATCTTATTGGCATGATGCTGCAAAGCCAATTTAAAGTAAAATGGATAGCAGATTTTCGCGACCCATGGACAAACATATTCACCAACCACTACTTGCCGCGTGCCAACTGGGCAAAAAAACAAGATGAAAGATTAGAAAGCGAAGTGCTGAAGAGAGCCAATGCCGTTACTGTAATTGGCCCTTCCATGAAAGAAGAATTTAAAAACCGTACACAGAAAATTGAAGTTGTTTGGAATGGATTTGACGATGCCGACATTTCATTCTCCCAAAGTGCCACACCAACCAACCACACATTTACCATACGTTATGTAGGTAATATTTTTGCTTCGCAAGCAGCGCCTGCATTTTGGCAAGCAGTAGCACAAATGGTACATCAAGAAAAAGCCAATTTAAAAATAGAATTTACCGGCAGGGTAGATGAAAGCGTGCAGCAACTAATTGCCGCACACCAACTGCAGCACATAGTTTTTTATCAAGACTTTGTGAGCCATACCGAAGCCGTAGCGCTTATGTGTCATGCCGATGCGCTACTGTTTGTTGTACCCAATGTGCCCAACGATGAGCGTATTATTACAGGAAAAATTTTTGAATACTTGGCCGCACAAAAGCCAATTTTATCGTTTGGAAATACCAATGGCGATGCAGCAAAACTATTGCAGGAATGCGGCAGAGAACCTATGTGCGCCTTTAAAGATAATACCACTGCACTGCTGCAATTGCAAGCAGCTTACAATGCTTTTACACAAAAAAACACTGCTGCTTACAACCAATCTTTCCGCAATTTTTCGCGCAGCAATCAGGCAAAGAAAGTGGCCGAAATTTTAAACCTACTCTAACACTCGCTTTCTGCTAAAGCACTTTTCGATTTGTCTTCTTCAAACACCTTCATTTTGCAAGTGGCAATGGCAACTGAATCTTGAAAAACCGTACCCGAAATAATGGTAGCATCAAACACTTTGTGTTCTACCTCTATTACAGTAGAAATATTGCTACCAACTATTGGCAACTGTGTACACGAAAAATTGCGTACATCGCCAATAAAACCTACAGGAATGGGCAAACCCACTAATGCACATTCATAACCCGCTTTGGCGGCACAGGTTTGTGCAATATTTTCTATAAGTCCACCTTCGGTAAGTTTTCCGTCTTTTACCATCACATGGTTTTCTTCTACTAAAAATGAAGTAACACATTGGTTTCCCTCTATTTTTTCGAGAGTAGAAATTAAAACAAAAGGTGCTTTTTGCGGAATTAAGTCTGCCAGGATATTACCCGAAACAGGTAAGTTCATATACATTTATTTTTTCCAGAAATCGAAATAATTAAACCATTGCTCAGGCTTTTTGCGTACCATTCTTTCTAAGTCTTGCGCATAATCATCTACAATATTTTGCAGGGTGGTTTCCGGTTTTATGGTGCGGTGTGGCACGGCAAATAGCTGGTAGCTGGTGGTGTCGGTTTTTATTCCATACACAAAGGTATATGGTGCCTTAAACGATTTAATAAGTTGAAATGGACCTGCGGGAAATAGCGCTTCTTCTCCAAAAAATTTTGCACTAACGGTTCGGTTTCCGGGCAAATAGCGGTCGGCAGTCATACACACAATTTCTTTGCGTTGCAGTGCTTCTCCAATTTCATAAATATGCGATAAATCGTTTTTAATAACTATGGCATTAAATTTTATACCTCCGGTTACACTATCTAAATACTTACGTATTTGTTCATGCTCGGTATCGTACACCAATACATTTATGGAGCCTTTATAGTTGGTAAGCCGCTGTGCTGCAATACCCCAATTCCCAAAATGCGATGCTAGCAAAATGCCGCCCTCGTTGTTATTTACTAATGCTTCTAAGTGTATTCCTCCGGGTGAGGTGGTTGTAATTTTATTGCTTAGCCCTGCCGAAAAAATAACGCGATCTATAAGCGTTTGCCCCAGCAGATGATAGGTTACATACAATTTCCATTGTGCTTTTAAGCGACCCCATCCAATTCTTTTGGTATAAAAACTAATAATGTGTGGTGTAGTTTTGGGCGAAAAAAACACATAATAAGTTGCTACAAATGTAAGTAGTGCATAGGCGGGATACACTCCAAAGTTTGAAAGTATAAAAACAAAAATTCTATACCCTAAT
This sequence comes from Chitinophagales bacterium, assembly GCA_019638515.1. Lineage (NCBI taxonomy): Bacteria > Pseudomonadati > Bacteroidota > Chitinophagia > Chitinophagales > Chitinophagales bacterium. Next base: position 383,218 of record JAHBTS010000003.1, read on the forward strand.
GGTGTTCCTCGCGATTTTCCTTGCCATTCAGCCATGCGCTGCTGGTTACATTTTAGAAATCACGTATTGGTATAAATCGTTGAAAGTTACAATGGAAGTAAATTCTTCTTGCTTTACTTTTATTCCAAAGTTTCCCTCCAGTATTACCACCAAATCAATATAGTCTAAGCTATCTAACTCAAGCGTTTCTTTTAGTGGAGCATCGGGAGTTATGGTGGCAATATCTGTTTCAAACTCCTCGGCCAAAAACTCATTTATTTTGTGGCTTACGTCTTCAATTGTCATATCGTATTGTTTAATTTTCTTTCCATTTTTTTACAATCAGAGAAGAATTGGTTCCTCCGAAGCCAAATGAATTCGACAAAAATATAGAAATATCTTTCTCCAGCGTGTTTGTAACTATATTTAGTTTGGCTGAAAACTCATCGGGGTTTTCAAAATTTATATTGGGAGCCACGAAGCCATTTTGCATCATAATGGTGCTGTACACAATTTCGCTGGCTCCTGCCATCCAGCATTCATGTCCGGTCATAGATTTTGTGCTGCTTACAGGAATCTTTTTACCGCCAAAAACCTGAAATATAGCTTGTGCTTCGCAGGCATCGCCTTGCGGTGTAGAAGTGGCATGGGCATTTACATAATCTATTTGGTCGGCAAGGAGTCCTGCATCTTTCAAACACATTTCGAGTGAGCGCACCGGACCTTCTACCGTTGGGTTAGAAATATGTGCACCATTAGACGAAAATCCATAGCCACAGAGTTCACCTAAAATTTTTGCTCCGCGCTTGCGGGCACTTTCCAGCGATTCTATGATAACGGTAGCTGCGCCACCACTCGGAATTAGGCCGTCTCTATCGCGGTCGAACGGGCGCGATGCTTTGTGTGGCTCGCTTTCTCTAACCGAAAAAGCACCCAGTGCATCGAAGGTGCCCATAGAATATATATTTAGTTCTTGTGCACCTCCGCAAACTATTCTTTCTTGGTAGCCATGTTTAATCATCATACAGGCAACGCCTATGGAATGCGAACTGCTGGCACATGCTGCACTAATGGTAAAGTTGACTCCTTTCAATTTAAAAATAGTGGCAAGGTTCATGTTTACGGTAGAGTTCATGGTTTGGAAAACCGCACCGCTACCTGCAAATGCTGTACTTTTTTTCTCGCGAATAATATCGGTAGATACTACTACGGCTTCGGCAGTGCTATCGTTGCCATAAATAATGCCTGTTTCGTTTTGCTCAATATAATCGGCATCCATACAGGCCATTTCCAGTGCCTCTAAAGTAGCCATGTAGGCATATTCGCCTTCTTCGGGCAGCATAATTCTGGCTCTTCTATCTAAAAGCCCTTTTAGCTGCGGGCGTTCCACAAATCCGGTAAGTGCCGAACGGTATCCGAAATCTTTACGAACTTGATCGTACACTATGCCCGATTTACCGTTGTAAAGCGAATGATGTACTTCAGAGATATTTTTCCCTAAACTGCTCCAAATTCCTACGCCTGTTATTACTACTCTATTCACTGTATTTACTAAAAGTTGGGGCGAAATTGCAGAATTTAGCGTTTATTTTCGGGTACAATTGTTACAAATTCTTACCTGCAAGCGGCCCCTCAAAAAAACAAACTAAAAGATGTTTAGGATGCACTCTAAACTTGCTTAATTCTTTCTAAAACCGGGAAAACTCCTGCCTGCCGCACTCATTTTCTGTACGCTTTTCATCATCTTCTTCATTTCTTCAAACTGCTTTAAAAACTGATTCACTTCTTGAATAGAATTGCCGCTGCCTTTGGCAATTCGCTGTCTGCGGGTTCCGCTTAGCAAATCAGGGTTTTCGCGCTCCTTAGGGGTCATGGAATGAATAATGGCTTCTATTTTCTTGAAGCTGTTATCGTTGATATCAATATCCTTTACAGCCTTTCCTATTCCGGGAATCATACCGAGCAATTCTTTCATATTGCCCATCTTTTTTATTTGCCCGAGTTGGTATAAAAAGTCGTTGAAATCGAACTTGTCTTTCCTGATTTTGGCATCAAGCTCGCGGGCTTTCTTTTCATCGTATTGCTCTTGTGCACGCTCTACAAACGATACGATATCGCCCATCCCCAAAATCCGCTGTGCCATACGGTCGGGGTAAAACATATCGAGCGTATCTACTTTTTCGCCTGTGCTTACAAATTTTATTGGCTTGCCTACGGTGTAGGTAATGGTAAGTGCTGCTCCTCCGCGAGTATCGCCATCTAACTTAGTAAGTACCACACCATCAAAATTCAACTTATCGTTGAATGCTTTGGCGGTATTTACGGCATCTTGCCCTGTCATGCTATCCACCACAAACAGAATTTCGTCCGGCTTCACAGCGCTTTTTACTGCGGCTATTTCATTCATCATGGTTTCGTCTACGGCAAGGCGCCCTGCGGTATCAATTATTACCAAATCTAAACCAAGGCTTTTGGCGTGTGCAATACCGTTTTGCGCTATTTGTACCGGATTGTTGTTCTCTTTTTCGTGATAAACCGGAATGCCTATTTTTTCACCCAATACTATTAACTGGTCTATAGCTGCCGGGCGATATACATCGGCTGCAACCATAAGCGGGCGCTTAAATTTTTTGGTTTTTAGCCAGTATGCCAATTTGTGCGTAAATGTGGTTTTACCGGAACCTTGCAGTCCGGCTATAAGTACTACTGCGGGGCTTCCTTTTAGGTTAAAATCGGCTGCGGTGCCGCCCATGAGCTGTGTTAGCTCATCGTTCATAATTTTAACCATTAACTGCCCCGGACTTACTGCGGTAAGTACGTTTTGCCCCAATGCTTGGGTTTTTATTTTATCGGTAAACTCTTTGGCAATTTTATAGTTCACATCGGCATCTACCAATGCTCTGCGAATTTCTTTTACTGTTTCGGCAATATTTATTTCAGAAATTTTGCCTTGTCCTTTTAGTACTTTAAATGCACCTTCTAGCCGTTCCTGTAAACTTTCAAACATGGTTTCCTTTTTTCAAAAAATGGAGTGCGAATTTAGACAAAAATTTGAGGCTGTTTTTTTAATAGTGTTGGGGTGGCGGCTGCAAAATTATTTCGTGCCATTCTAATACTGTTTCAAAACCGCTTTTTTTAAGCGCAGCCTTTATAGTTTCTTTTTCTTCCGTGAATGCAAGCATAGCAAAATCGCCACCCCACGCACCCAAACTTTTGGCGGCAACAGGCAAGTGTTTAAAATGAATTTTCTTTACCTTTTCTAATGCCAGCGCTTCTGCTACATAATTTTCGTGCGCTTCTATAATTTGCATGAATTTTTGGATGCCGGAGCAATTAAGCATGGCTTGGGTAAGCGAATTTAGCCATTGAACATAAGGTTGCTTTTGTACCAAAAGTGAATTGTAATGCGCTATTCCGGATGTGCTCAACTGCTTTTTACCAAGGTGAACAAATAGTATTTGTGTTTTAAATACCGGATCGAAAAATACCTGAGTAAACTCCGGCTTACCGCTTTCGCGCGAAAACAAAATAGGCTGGTTGCTTCCTGCGCAGGCAATATCGTAACCGGAGCCGCCAAATGTTTGCTGTAGCAGCTCAAATGGGTTTACTTGCGCCCATTGTGCTATACTGTAAAGCAATGTAGAGCTGCTTCCCAAACCCCAATTGCGTGGAAACTCCAACTGGGTTTGTACTGCAACATCTTGTGCACCCGATAAAAAATTGGGATTAAGGATTTTACACACCGATAGAATTTTTACAAGCATTTGTGCTTCGGCTTGGTTGCTAGAGGTTGCAAGTGTTTCTTTATCAAAAACCGCCTGCAACCAAGGTTTTCCGGCATTATCCAATGCTACCCAAAACAAACTTTTATTACTGCCACTTAATTGCTTAATTTCTACTTTTTGCCCAAAGCGAGTTGGCAGTGCCAATGCCTGTGCGCCATCTAGCACAAAATACTCTCCGGTAAGCATTAACTTTCCATGCGCATAAAAACTACTTTGCATGTAGCGAAAATGGAAAAAATGTTTGGCGAACCGAATGCTAAATTTGTGCAACACGCCTACCGCATTGGCAATGCATACCCGTTGCACCATTTTAAACAAACTGTTTGTAAATGTGCAAAAGGAAACAGGGCTTACATTTCGGAAAATTTACTTTTGGCGTTTGAAATAGAATATATCCGCTACACGCATGTATAACCTCGTTAGGTTTCTTGTTCGTTATCATTTGCTGCTGCTATTCTTAGCACTTGAAGTAGTGTCGTTCTATTTGATTTTTAACAACAATAAATTCCACAGCGCTGTTTTTCTAAACACTTCAAATGCTATAAACGGCAGTATTTTCAATACATACAGCGAGGTTACAGGTTATTTGTATTTGAAAAAATCGAACGATAGTTTGGTAGCAGAGAATGCTGCGCTGAGGGCAATGTTGCCATCTTCGAAATACAACGGTGTGGTAGATACTTTTAGCCATACCGATACGCTTTCGCCTAAGTTGCAACAGCGGTTTGTGTATTTCCCTGCTAAGGTAATCCGCAATTCAACCGATAATGCCAACAACATTATTTACTTAGATAAAGGTGCACTCCAGGGCGTAACCACTCAAATGGGTGTAATAAATAAAAATGGTATTGTGGGGCAAGTGGTAGATGTTACCAGCAACTACTGTGCGGTAATGAGCGTACTGCACAAAGATTTTAAGGTGAGTGCCAAGTTTAAGAAAAACAAATACTTCGGCAATTTGCGTTGGAGCGGCATCAACTCCACTTCGGCTAAAATGGATGAAGTTCCCAAGCATGTGCCGATACAAAAAGGCGATACTATTGTTACCAGCGGCTACTCTTCGCTTTATCCCGAAAATGTAATGATTGGCATTGTAGAAACTGTGAAATCTGAAGCCGACAAACCTTTTATGCACATAGATGTGCGCTTAACTACCAATTTTAGAAATCTTGATTTTGTATATATAATAAAAGATATTCATCATCAAGAAATAGTGAAACTCGATTCAACAACTAACAAGGCAAATAAATAGCAGTGTTTTTTATTATTCAGCAAAATGTGGTTCGTTTTTTGGTGCTTACTGCCTTACAGGTAATGGTAATAAGCAACCTTAATTTAAGCCCGTTTATTACGCCCAATATCTTGCCATTGTTTGTATTGTTGCTGCCTTTTTCTACTCCGCGTTGGCTGCTTATTTTAATTGGCTTTGCCAGTGGTTTATCGGCCGATATATTGCTTGGCACTTTAGGCTTTAATGCCGCAGCCAATCTATTGGTGGCATATTTTCGTCCGTTTCTTATTAGCTTAATTACACCTAAGGGAACCGATTTTGAACAAACGCCCAATATCTTTTCGCAAGGGTTTACGTGGTTCTTTATTTACCTTTCTATTTCGGTGGTACTGCACCATAGTTTTTATTTGCTGGTTGAATCGGGCACATTCTACAACTTACTGCTATTGGGCTTACGAATTATCTTGAGCAGCATGCTTACGCTGGCATTTATGTTTATTGGTTTGTACCTCTTTTCTGTGAAGAAGAAAAGAAGTGTATAGCTATTGTTGCTAATACACCATTATTCCTTGTGTTTTATTTTTCTTTAAGTACTGGCGAATAATTTTTTGCGCTTCGGTACTGTGCTTGGCGGGTTTAACTATTTCTTTCAGGTTATTTATGGTAGTCTCCATATTTTCTTTATAGAAGGTTCCAATGCCTTTATACTCATTATTTTCTACCCATACCACACTGTTTTCATCGGGGTGAATGCCTTCGCCAATAATAAAAAAATTGGTAGCGCGAAACAGGTAGCGCTTCACCGCATTTTCAATTTTTTCGTTGAGCAGCTTCTTTAGTTTATCGGTACTTTCCTGCTTTTCTTCTAAGCGCTTTAGCATGGCATAATGTCCATAGATATTATTATCGCCCGTAATTTTTTGCATTACGCGCATAGCTGCATTTTTGGTAGCAAAGCGCAATGCCGATTCTCCGGAACCAACTGCCAATGGCAATACTTTTAACTGTTTTACGCCCGCTGTATCTTCTGTAATAAAAATGCCAAATGCCGGTTGCTGCTCGCGTGCGGGCTTACCCGAAATAGTATCGCGTTCCTGCTCCTTGGCAAGCACCATCAATTTGGCAATAAGTTCATTTCCGGTAAGTTCATAGTCTATAGAATGAACTTGATGCAGTATTGCTGTTTTTTGTGCGCTTTCGCCTACTTTAGAAAATTCTTGTATTACCTTTTTGCGAATGCTTTTTGCACCTTCAAAAAACAACACTTCACCATTGCTGTTTTTGAAATAAAATATGCCTGCCTCATCGGGTAGAATTTCTATTTCGGTGTGGCTTATTTGTGGTGGAAGTTTGGAAATATCTAAGCCATCGCGAAGTTCTATGTTTAGAAACTTAGATTCTGCATCGGTGGTTAAAAGCAACTCCAATAGTTTTACGGTAGCGGCAGCATCGCCCAAAGCACGGTGCCGTGCTTCTATGGCAATGCCAATGTTTTCGCATAGTTTACCCAAGCTATACGATTGAAAACCGGGTAACACTTTGCGGCTTAAACTTACGGTATCTAGCTGCTGTGCATTAAAATCTATACCAATACGCTTAAACTCTTTGCGCACCATGCCAAAATCGAATTTTACATTGTGCGCGGTAAAAATATTGCCTTTGGTTAGGCGCAAAACTTCTTGGTGAATATCCTCAAACAATGGTGCATTTTTCACCATTTCTTGTGTAATACCTGTAAGTTTACTCACCCACGGATCTATAGGCCTACAAGGATTCACTAGTGTAGAATACTCTTCTACTACTTTATTTCCATCGAAAAGTATAATGGCAATTTCTGCAATTCGATCTACTGCAGGGCTTCCTCCGGTGGTTTCAATATCAACAACAGCGTACATCTAAAACGAAGATAATTTTCCTTGCTAATAGACTATTTGGTAAATGCTTAAAAGCGTATCCTTCTATCCACTTTTACAAAACAGTTGTATGTTTTTTTAGTGTTTAAAATGTCTAACTCCGGTAAAAACCATTGCTATTGCTGCATTTTCGGCTGCTTCAATGGAAAGTTTATCGTTAATGCTGCCTCCAGGCTGCGCAATGGCAACAATATTGTTTTCTGCGGCAATGGTTACGCAATCAGGAAACGGAAAAAATGCATCGCTTGCCATTACGGAACCAGCCACATCAAAACCAAATTCTTTAGCTTTTGCCAATGCATTTTTAAGGGCATCTACGCGCGAAGTTTGCCCGCAGTTGCTGCCAATAAGTTGCTTGTTTTTTACCAATGCAATGCCATTACTTTTTAAGTGTTTTACAGCAATAATGGCAAACTCCAAATCGCTCAATTGCGCTGCTGTGGCTACTTTTGATGTGGCGTTTTTAAACTGCGCTTGCTTTTCGGCAGTACTATCTGCTTCTTGTACCAAAAAGCCGTTCAATAAATTTTTCACCACTTTTTCTTGCTTGGCAGGCGCACCTTTCAACTCTAATAAAATTCTATTCTTTTTTCCTTTTAGTAATTGCAAAGCATCGCTATCAAAAGCAGGTGCTGCCAATACTTCAAAAAACAAATCGTTCATGGCTGTAGCCGTAGCCATATCTACCGTTCTGTTTACGGCAATTACACCACCAAATGCCGAAGTGGTATCGCATTGAAATGCTGCTAAATAGGCATCGCTCAACGATTCGCGCGAAGCCAATCCGCAACTATTGGTGTGCTTAATAATGGCACAAGTTGGCTCTGTAAACTCTGCTACCAAATTCAATGCGGCATCTACATCTACTAAATTATTGTACGAAAGTTCTTTGCCATTTAACACTGTAAATACGGCATTCAAGTCTCCAAAAAACCAACCTTTTTGATGTGGATTTTCGCCATAGCGCAAAGTGCGAGCCTGCTGCTCACTTACCTTGAGTGCATCTATATTTTCGGTTTTATTAAAGTAGTTAAAGATATGCGTATCGTAATTCGAAGAAACATTAAAAGCAGCCGCAGCAAATTTTCTGCGATCTTCTAATGAAGTAGCTCCGCCTTTATCTTGCAAAATTTGGAGCAGTTCGCTGTACTGGCTTTTTGAAGATAGAATAACCGTGTCTTTAAAATTTTTGGCAGCTGCGCGAATAAGGGAGATACCGCCAATATCTATTTTCTCTACAATATCGGCCTCCGGTGCTCCTTTAGCTACCGTTTCTTCAAATGGATATAAATCTACAATTACTAAATCTATTTCTGGAATTTCGTATTGCGCCAATTGTGCTACATCATCTGTATTTTCTCTGCGCGCTAGTATGCCGCCAAAAACTTTCGGGTGTAAAGTTTTTACTCTTCCTCCTAAAATACTTGGATAGTTGGTAAGTGTTTCTACCGCTACCACAGGTACTCCAAGCGATTCTATAAAGGTTTGCGTGCCGCCTGTGCTGTAAAGTGTTACATCTTGTTGGTGAAGCTCTTTAATAAGTGGTTCTAAATGGTCTTTGTAGTAAACCGAAACGAGTGCAGATTTTATTTTTTTAAGCATGAAACTGAAATTGAAAGTACAAACATAGCATGTTTCAGCACGGCTTTTATAGGATGTAGATAAGTTGTGCGCAGCATAACATTTCTAGCTGTAATTATCTTACTGCGCTTCTTGTTGCACTTCTTCTTTTTCGTCTTTAAAAAAGAATTGCTTCTGGAAAATTAAAATAATGAAAACACCTGTAGTAATGGCAGCATCGGCTACATTAAATACGGCATCGAAAAACACAAAATACTTGCCGCCCACAAATGGAATCCAATGTGGCAAATAACCTTTAAAAATGGGGAAGAAAAACATATCTACCACGTGCCCTTTCATAAACTCGGCATATCCTGTGCCAAATGGCACAAACGTGGCAAGTTGTCCATAATAACTTCCTGAAAAAATAAGTCCGTAAAGAGCGCTGTCTATTATGTTTCCTAAGGCTCCGGCTAAAATCATACTCATGGCAACTATAAAGCCGGTATGTGCTTTTTCGCGCATAAGGTTTCTAATAAAATAGATAAGAAAACCTACAGCAAATACGCGGAAAGTGCTTAAAGCTATTTTGCCATAAATACCGGGCAGCACCATGCCAAATGCCATACCTTCGTTTTCCGTAAAGTGAATTCTAAACCAATCGGCAATTACAAATTCGCCTACATCGCCCATAAGCATATTGGTTTTTACCCAAATTTTAGAGCCTTGGTCGAGCAGCAGAATTACTAAAACAATGATGACCGGATACGCTTTTTTCACCTCGCTAATTAGAAATTATTTAACGCTATATTGTGTAACTGTACGGTTTCTATTAGAGTTTGCGTGCTACTTCTACTTCTTCAAACACCTCAATTACATCGCCCGATTTAATATCTTGGTAGTCTTTTATTTGCACACCGCAATCCATACCGCTCACTACTTCTTTCACATCGTCTTTAAAACGTTTGAGCGAAGATAGCAACCCGGTATGCAGTACTATTCCATCGCGAATAATACGCACTTTTGATGAGCGTAAAATTCGTCCATCGCGTACAAAACATCCCGCAATGGTTCCCACTTTTGAAATATGGAATGCTTCTCTTACATCTAAGTTGCCAATAATTTTCTCCTCTACTTTTGGCTCTAATAAGCCTTCCATTGCACTCTTTACTTCTTCTATGGCATTGTAAATAATAGAGTAGAGTTTAATTTCAATATTCTCGTTTTCGGCTATGCGTTTGGCGCCAATTGAAGGACGCACGTTGAAACCAATAATAATAGCATCGGAAGCGGCTGCTAAGTTCACATCGCTTTCGCTAATGGCTCCTACGCCTTTATGTATTACGCGTACGTGAATTTCATCGGTAGAAAGTTTTAACAACGAATCGCCCAATGCCTCTACAGAACCATCCACGTCTCCTTTAATAATCAAGTTCAATTCTTTGAAAGTTCCCAACGCCAAGCGTCTTCCAATTTCATCGAGCGTAATGTGTTTTTTGGTTCTAATACCTTGTTCGCGCTCTAATTGTGCACGCTTGGTGGCAACTGCTTTTGCATCTTGCTCGTTGCTATATACTTTAAATTTTTCGCCCGCTTGCGGAGCACCGTTTAAACCCAGTATTTGTACCGGAACTGCCGGACCTGCGGTTTTCACTCTTTCTCCGGTGTGGTTATACATGGCTTTTATTTTTCCGTGATACGGGCCACATACCATAATATTTCCCACTTCTAAGGTTCCGGTTTGTACCAATACGGTTGCTACAAATCCCCGACCTTTATCGAGCATGGCTTCTACCACAGTTCCGCCTGCGAGTTTATCGGGGTTGGCTTTTAACTCCAACAAGTCCGATTCAAGCAAGATTTTATCTAAAAGGTTATCTATGTTTAATCCTTTTTTAGCTGATATTTCTTGGCTTTGGTATTTTCCGCCCCACTCTTCTACCAATAAATTCATACCGGCCAATTGCTCGCGAATTTTATCGGAATTAGCTCCGTCTTTATCAATTTTATTGATAGCAAAAATCATAGGAACTCCAGCACTTTGCGCGTGGTTGATGGCTTCTTTTGTTTGCGGCATCACGGCATCATCGGCAGCAACTACAATTACGGCTACGTCTGTTACCTTAGCACCTCTGGCACGCATAGCGGTAAAGGCTTCGTGCCCCGGAGTATCCAAGAATGTAATTTTACGACCTGCAGAGGTAAGTACTTCGTAAGCACCAATGTGCTGTGTAATACCTCCTGCTTCTTTAGCCACCACGTTTGCTTTACGAATGTAATCGAGCAAGGATGTTTTTCCGTGATCCACGTGCCCCATGATGGTAACAATTGGAGCTCGGGCTTGTAAATCTTCGGGTTTATCAGCTTCTTCTTCGTCTAAAATAGTTTGGTCTTGAACGGAAATAAATTCTACTTCAAAGCCACTTTCTCCGGCTACTAACTCTATAATTTCGGCATCGAGGCGTTGGTTTATAGAAACTATAACTCCTAAGTTAAAACAGGTTTGAATTACCTTAACGGCAGGAACGTTCATTAAACTTGCCAACTCACTCACTGAAATAAACTCTGTGAGTTGTAACTTGTTGTTGTTTTCTCCTTCTTGCTGAGCCGCCATTTTTTCTTGAATTGCTTCGCGTTTTCCTCTGCGGAATTTACTGCGATCGCTCTTGGCGGTTTGCGATTGAATTTTGGCAAGTGTTGCTCTGATTTTGTCTTCAATCTCCTTTTCGGTAATCTCTGCCGGAGGTGCTTGAGGGGTATTACCTCTCTGGTTAGGTGTAAATTTCTTGCGCTCTTCTTTTTCGCGGAAATTGCGCACTTTTTTCTCGTGCTCGGTATCGAACTCTACCGGCTTGCGCTCTGTAGTTTTAACGATACGTTTGCGCTCGCGTTGGCGTTTTTCTCCTTCCTTTTTAGCGTCTTTCTTATCTTCTTTTTTCTTTGGTTCTTCTAATACTACTTTGCCTAAAACTTTAGGTCCGGCCAATTCAATTCTTCTTGTTTGAATAAAGTTGGCATCGGATTCTTCTTTTTTAGGTACTTCGACTGCTGCCGGGGTTTCTACTGATATTTCTTCCGACTGCGATGGCGCAATTGTAGGTGTTTCTTCTACTGAAGTTTCGGGGGCTTTTTCTTTGGTTGCCGGAGCTTCTACTACTTCTTCTTTGGCTGCGGCTTTCTTTTTCTTTGGCTTATCTAAATCTACTTTGCCCACCACTTTAGGACCTTCCAACTTAGCTTTTTTAATGGCTTCCGGAATTGCTTCTTCGGGTGATGGAGTTGCTTCAATTGCAATTTCCAGTATGGGAGCTTGGGACTCGACCGGAGGCTCTGCATTTTTTACCTCTACTTTTTCTTCTACTGCTGGAGGAGGCGGGGTTGGCGCAACGGGCGGAGCTGTAGCGGTATTGGTACGGATAAGAATTTCTTTTTCTTCTTCTTTTTCCTTTTTAGCTATTACCGGGGTTTCGGGGGCTACTACAGTCTCTTTTTTAGGTTTGTCGGCAAGTACACTATCGGCTTCTTGTTTTATAGCGCGATCTTTGTTGAATGCTTTTTCAAGCACCATCACCATTTCTACGCTAAGTTTTGTGGTTGGCTTATCTTCTATTGCAAACCCACTTTCGTTGAGTTTTCCTACAATATGCGCTATAGACACATTGTACAGTGTTGCAGCGGCTGCCAAACGAATTGATTTTAATTCAGACATACTTGTTTTCTCTGTTTCCTTTTAATGAAAAACACCATTCCTTGCCGGAAACAAACGCTGAAACAAGAGTTGTGATTAAAAACCTACATCATTCGCTTCATCGCTTAACAAGAAAAGATGGGAGTTGCAGTCATCTCGGTCTTAATTTTCATCAAATTCAGCCTGCAATATTTTGCGGATTTCTTTGATGGTTTCTTCTTCAAGGTCTGCTCTGCGCACTAATTCTTCTTCGCTCAAATTTAATACACTGCGTGCGGTATCGCAACCTATTTTCTTCAATTCATCTATCATCCACTGGTCTATTTCATCGCTAAATTCATCTAAATCAATATCGTAATCTTCTTCTATTTCATCACCTTCGCGATATACATCTATTTCGTAATTTACCAGTTTGCTGGCGAGTTTTATGTTCACACCTTTTTTACCAATAGCAAGGCTTACTTGGTCTGGTTTCAGATATACGTAAATGCGTTTTCTTTCCTGATTTATTTCCATTGAGGTAATTTTTGCAGGCGCTAGGGCGCGTTGCACCATCAGGTTAAGATTGGTAGTGTGGTTAATAATGTCGATGTTCTCGTTTTTCAATTCGCGAACAATACCGTGAATTCTTGAGCCTTTTACGCCCACACATGCACCTACCGGATCTATGCGGTCGTCAAACGATTCTACTACTACTTTTGCTTTTTCGCCCGGTTCGCGCACTACGTTTTTAATGGCAATAAGGCCGTCAAAAATTTCGGGAACTTCTTGCTCTAATAGTTTTGCTAAGAAAGATGGGTCTGTTCTTGAAAGTACTATTACCGGAGCGCTTCCTTTTAAATCTACACGTTTAATAACTGCACGAACGTTTTCGCCTTTTTTGAAAAAATCGGCACGAATGGTTTCGCGTTTGGGTAGTATGAGTTCGTTTCCTTCTTCATCGAGCAGCAGTATTTCGTTTTTCCAAACTTGATATACTTCGCCACTTACTACTTCGCCTACTCGGTCTTTGTATTTACGGAAAACTTCGTCTTTTTCTAAATCTAAAATTCTACCTACTAAGGTTTGGCGGGCAGCTAAAACGGAGCGTCTACCAAAACTTTCGAGTTCTACTTTCTCATAGGTTTCTTCGCCTATTTCAAAGTCTTCTTCAATTTTGTGCGCATCTGTTAATGAGATTTGTGTGTTTGGATTTTCTACCGCACCGTCTTCAACAATTTCTCTACGTTGCCAAATTTCTAAGTCGCCTTTATCGGTATTTACGATAATGTCGAAATTATCGGTTTCAATGTATTTCTTTTTCAGCAGTGAGCGAAATACATCTTCCAACACTTTCATCATGGTTGGGCGATCGATGTTTTTAAGTTGCTTAAACTCCGAAAACGAATCTATGAGTTCAATACTATTCATAACGCTTAATTTTCTTATGTTTTAAAAACCAACTACCAATTAAATTGGAGCAATGCTTTTTTTATGTTTTTATATTCTAATTCAATTTGCTGTGGGGCTTCGGTTACGGGTGCTTCACCTTTTTTCTTTTTTACGGGCTTAGCTACTTTTTCGAGTACAATACCTGCTTCGGTAGCACTTACTAATTTACCTTCAAAAAAAGTGCCATCGGTAACCCATACTTCTAATACGCTGCCAATTTTCTTTTTAAACTGGCGCAGTACTTTAAGTGGATTGCTCATGCCGGGTGAACTTACTTCGAGTACATAATTTTCCGGCACCAATCCGCTTTCATCGAGGTTTTTCTCTAACTGGCGGCTAATGGTTGCACATTGGTCTATACCAATGCCGCTGTCGGTATCAAGGAACACTTCAATTTTTTTTCCGCCCAAAAGTACTTTAATTTCTACAAGAAAAATGATGCCGTCCTGCAATGCAGGCGCTAACCATTCTTCTAATTTTGCTTTTACTTCGGACATAACTTTTTATGCAAAAGAAAAGGGGACTTTCGGGTCCCCTCTTTCCAAACGCGGTGCGAAAGTGCGAATTATTTTTGGAACTACAAATGTTTTGTGTGGTTTCCCAACTTTTACAACCAAATTTCGCTCTTTCATAAAAGTACTTATTTTCAGGGCTTGTTTTTGAAAAAACTACGTATGGTTAAACATATACTAAAGTTTACTTTTTCTATTGCTGCAATGCCCCTACTCGGGCAAGCGCTGTTTAATAATAACGGTGCCGATATGTATGTGAAAGATGGTGGCTACATGATTGTGAAAACCAATTCTATACAAAACACTACCGGACTAATTGACAACCAAGGCACTATAGTGGTAGAAGGCTTTGTGCAAAACGATGCTACTATTAATGGCAGTGGCGACACTATTCGCCTTGCCGGAAATTGGATAAACAATGCTGCATATTCCGGTAATTTTAGTTGGGTTGAAATGATAGGCGGTGCCCAGTTATTGGGCGGATCGCAAACAACTACTTTCAATAATTTGGCACTGCTGGGAGGCAATGTGGTGAAAACACAGGCCGTAAACCAAGAGGTGTCGGCTACGCTTAACTTGGCAAATGCCGAATTGGCTACCGATATTTTTAGTATGCACGTAACAAACCCTAATGTGTCTGCCATTTTGCGCAACAATGGTTTTGTTTCTTCTTTGGGATATGGTAATCTTTCGCGCTCTACCAATTCCGTAAATGCTTATTTGTTTCCTACCGGATCGCCTTCTAGTTTAGGCACTCCACTCTATCGCCCTATTGAAATGAAACCGGCTTCTAATACTGCACATGTTTTTGGCGTGCGCACTATACAAGGCGATGCTACTGCTTTTGGTTTTGATGTAACTAAATTTAACGACAGCCTCTGCAAGGTGAATCCAAACTTCTACCACCACATTCAACGCTTTAGCGGCAACAACGATGCTGCCATTACTATGTTTTACAATGCTAGCACAGATGGCGCTTGGAATGCACAAGGTAATTGGCGCAACAATGCTCTTTGGAATTATACCGGTGCAGCTACTCAAGGCAGCACTTCGGGCTTTGCTACGGTTACAGTAGCCAACTACAGTTTTGCAGACACCAATGCTCAGTTTGCACTAGCAGGTAAGCGCTTTACAATTGATGCCGGCCCCGATTTGCAATTAACAGAAGGTGAAACCGGGCAATTAACACCCTTTATAGTTGGTGTTACCTCGCCAGTTTTTAATTGGACTCCCAATACCTTCTTGGATTGCAGCGATTGTGCTACTCCGGAAGTTACACCTACCGAAAACACTGTTTACCTCTTAGAAGTTACAGATACTATTGGTTGTAGCGCCAGCGATTCTGTGAGCGTGGTGGTAATGCCGGAAGAACTATTGATGCCTACCGGATTTTCGCCCAATGGCGATGGTGCAAACGATTTATTTCGACCGGCAAACAAAAACCTGAAAAAGTTTAAACTCCAAGTATATAACCGTTGGGGTGAACTAATTTTTGAAACCGATAATCCTAAAAATGGTTGGGATGGTTCTTTTAAAACACATGAGCAGGGCTTAGGTGTATATGTTTGGAATGCAGAATACCAAACATACAGCATGAAAAAACCTCGTTATGTAAATGGAAACGTAACCTTGGTTCGATAATTTTTAAATTACATTACTCTTCCTTTTCATAAAAGCAAGTGGCTTATTAGTCCTTGTTTCTATCAATAACAAAACCCCTTTTTAGTATGATGCGCTTTTACTGTTTAATTACGTGTATATTATTTTATTATACTGCCGGGGCGCAATGCGGCTCTTGCAGCATAGACCAATCTTGCATTGCTTTAAAACCCAAAGGTGTATGCGATAGCATGCTGCCCGATGCGCGCGTTAATAGCGCCTATCAAAAAGATGTGTCGTTCTTTATGAATCCGATTGTAAACGATGCTGCTACACTGGCTACTTGCATGTGTAGTTATGTAAAGTTAGACACCATAAAATTTCAAGGTGCTAGTAATTTACCTCCGGGAATGTTTGTTGAGTTTAGTAAACCTTCAAAAAAATATTACCCATCGCAAGGCGATAGTTCCGGATGCCTGCGTTTATGCGGATCGCCTGTGGTAGCCGGCAATTATGTGATTAAGATAAATTTTTTGGCAGATGTTTTGGTAAAAGATATTAGTGTAATTGGCGACTTAGTAGTAAAAGATCGCCAAGAGAGTTATACATTGTACTTAACTGTATTGCCCGACACCTCAGGCAACGTTTCTTCTTTTACTTATGGCACACAACGCACCACCTGCGATAGTTCATTAACTTTAGATTTAGAAGCCACCCTAGAGGCTCAAGCACCCAATATCACCCGCTACTTTTGGGATTTGGCAAATGGCTCTACCAGTCAGTTGAAAAAACCCGGACAAGTTACCTACTCTACTGCCGACACTTTTAAAGTAGCCCTTACTACCAAGTACTACAACTACCGCATAAAAACAGTTTATGTAGATGTAAAAGATGGATATGCAGGCGATATAGAAGAAGCTACCACTATACAAAGTCCCGACCCATACATTAAATTTAATGCACTTGGTTTTGCTAACCGCGGCAGCCGAAGCAACACTAAAAAAACATCATGGAGTAATCTCAACTTAATTGTTCCGGAAGGCACCGATTCGCTTACGCTTGAAGTATGGGACGAAGACACCGGCCCACCGCAAGGCACCAATGCGCTCGGCTCTCCCGATGATATTCTTTTCAATAAAAAGATTAAAGTAAGTTTAGATACTGCCTATTTCTCCACAGGCAATGTAAGCGGTTTGGTAACTTTCGATACTGTAGTGGCTTCTACTATTACCGATACGCTCGTGGCTGTGGTATATCCGGCTGTTGCTGCTCCGCTCATTACAAGCATTGCCGATACTTTCTGCAACGGACAACAGGCTACGCTGAAAGCACATGGATATAAAGGGTTCTCCTTTCAGTGGTTCAATGATACCACTGCCATTACGTTGGCCAACGATTCTATTTTCACTGCTATAGAAAACGGAGTTTACAGCGTAGCCGTAACCAACTTAAAAACGGGTTGCAGCAACACTTCAAACACCAAAAGCATTGTTTTCATGGAGTCGCCACCCGATAGCTTAGAAATTGTGGTGCTACCTAACGGGCAATTGGTAAACAATAATTATCCGGGCAGTAACTTTGCTGTGCAATGGTATAAAAATGCACAACCAATTGCGGGTGCAGACAACTTTATTCTGCAACCTACCGGAGCGGGTTACTACGCTTGTAAAATCTGGAATAAAAATTTCCCATTGTGCAGCAGTACTTCCCAGTTGTTCTTCTTTACTTCGGTAGAAAATACTTCGGTTCCTGCATTGGTAAATGTTTACCCAAATCCTTTCGATAACTTTATTATTGTTGAAGGTATTGCAACACCTAAAAACCAACTTTCAATAAAAAATATTGAAGGAAAAATTTTACTGCAGCAGTCTTTTGAAAACCAACAAACTATTGCCACACCGCACTTACCGAAAGGGGTTTACTTTATTGAAATTACTACCGAAAACGGTACAACAATCAAAAAAATAATAAAGTAAGATACTGCGCTCGCAACACACTTAGAGAGCAATATACATTAGGGGGGTAAAGCATAAAATGCTTAACTATCTAAAAATTGCCTGTATAAAAGCGCAATACATATTTTTATTTGTACCTTCCTGCGCAGCCAGCCATGCTTGACTTCGGCTCTCATTTCTTCGCTTAAAATTTTTGGATATGAACTACTCAAAGGCAACCAAAGAAATTTCTGTGCAAGGCAAGAATTATTCTTATAGTTCGCTCAACGATTTGAATGGAAAAAAAACTGACCATCTGCCATTCAGCATTCGCATTTTATTAGAAAATGTATTGCGCAATTACGATGGATTCAGCATTACCGATGAACACATTGATACGCTCCTACATTGGACACCTCAAGCGGTAGATAAGGATATTCCCTTTATGCCGGCTCGTATTCTTATGCAAGATTTCACGGGCGTTCCGGCTGTTGTAGATATGGCATCGCTCCGCGCAGAATTTGTGCGCCACGGAAAGGATGGGCAAAAAATCAATCCCGCCATTCCGGTGGATTTGGTGATAGACCATTCCGTGCAAGTAGATTATTACGGCACCGATTATTCGTACAATAAAAACGTAGAACTGGAATTTGAACGCAATAAAGAGCGATACGAATTGCTCAAATGGGCACAAAAAGGATTGAGCAACTTCACCGTAGTGCCTCCGGGCATGGGCATTTGCCACCAAGTAAACTTGGAGTACTTGGCAAAAGGCATCACCGAGCGCCATGGCTGGTTGTTTCCTGATACCTTGGTTGGCACCGACTCGCACACACCGATGGTAAACGGCATAGGTGTGATTGCTTGGGGTGTTGGCGGCATCGAAGCCGAAGCAGCCATGTTGGGGCAACCCATTTTCTTCACTTGTCCTGAAGTGGTGGGACTCAAACTTACCGGAAAAATTCCCGATCACTGCACAGCTACAGATATGGTTCTCACCATTACCCGACTATTGCGCAACACAGGTGTGGTTGGCAAATTCGTTGAAGTATTTGGCGATGGATTGGATAACCTTACAGTTACTGATCGCGCAACCATTGCCAATATGTCTCCCGAGTTTGGATGCACCGTTACTTATTTCCCCATCGATAATCGCACTTTGGAGTATATGCGATCCACCAACCGCTCCGAGGCACAAATTCAATTGGTAGAAGCTTACTGCAAAGAAAATATGCTGTGGCGCACAGGTAAAGAAAACATCCAATACTCAACCGTGGTGGAGCTGGACTTGAACTCGTTGGAACCAACCGTGAGCGGCCCAAAACGACCACAGGATAAAATCTTTGTAAAAGATTTGGGCAATACATTTAAAGAAGTATTGAAAAAAGAATTCAGCCGCGATTATCAACCCAAGGAGGAACGTTCGGAATCGGCATGGCTCAAAGAAGGCGGTTCAGGTACCGAATTTATATTTGGAAAAGTACCCTTGCATGGCGAAGCGCAATCGGAAGTAGTTGTGGATGATAAACACCACTCCGTGCGCATAAAACAAGCCAACAAGGAATATGTACTCAGCGATGGAAGCATTGTAATTGCAGCTATTACCAGTTGCACCAATACTTCTAACCCTGCCGTGATGGTGGGTGCAGGATTGCTCGCACGCAATGCCATCGAAAAAGGATTGCGTACCAAATCATGGGTAAAAACTTCACTGGCTCCGGGCTCCAAAGTGGTAACAAAATACTTGGAACGTTCGGGATTGAATACCGATTTGGAAGCACTGCGATTTCATACCGTGGGCTATGGTTGCACCTCATGCATCGGTAACTCAGGACCATTGCCTCCAGCCATAGCAATGGCAGTGGACAAAGGCGAGTTGGTTGTTGCTTCGGTACTCTCGGGCAATAGAAACTTCGAAGCTCGCGTGCATCCGCAAGTAAAAATGAACTTCTTGATGTCGCCCATGTTGGTAGTGGCGTATGCGCTTGCCGGACGTGTGGATTTGGATCTAATCAACGATCCCATTGATTATGACCCCAATGGTGAACCCGTGTATTTAAAAGATATTTGGCCAAGTCGTGAGGAAATACAAAACACCATCAACGATTGCATGAAGCAAGGCGATTTTGAAGAAGTGTATGATGTAATCTTTGATGGCTCTACCGATTGGCAGCAATTGGAAGTTAACCTCGATCAAAATTTTGAATGGAATCCTTCTTCAACCTATATCAAAGAAGCGCCTTTCTTTGAAAACTTAAAAGCAACACCTGAGCCTTGTACCGATATCGCAGGAGCGCGTGTATTGCTCTATTTGGGCGATTCGGTTACTACCGATCACATTTCACCCGCAGGTTCGTTTAAAGAAAATTCAGCCGCAGGCAGTTACTTGATTGCTCATGGAATTTCTAAAGAAGATTTTAACTCCTATGGCTCGCGTAGAGGAAACCATGAAGTAATGATGCGGGGCACATTTGCCAATGTGCGTATCAAAAATAAAATTGCCGATAAGGAAGGTGGCTATAGTCGCTATTTTCCAACCGATACAGTAAACACGGTGTTTGATGTAGCCATGCAATATCAAAAAGATAAAACACCACTCATTATTTTGGCAGGAAAAGAATATGGCTCCGGTTCATCGCGCGACTGGGCTGCCAAAGGAACCTATTTATTAGGTGTGAAGGCGGTAATTGCTGAAAGTTTTGAACGCATACACCGTAGCAATTTGGTGGGCATGGGTGTGGCGCCTTTGGTATTCATCAATGGTCAAAATGCCGCAAGCCTCGGGTTGGATGGCACCGAAGTATTTACCATCAGCGGACTGGAAAACAACCTTACGCCACACAAACTGTTGAATGTAAAAGCAGTGCATGCTTCGGGCAAAGAAATCAACTTCCAAGTTGAGGCTAGATTGGATTCGGCTATCGAAATCGAATACTATAAAAACCAAGGTATTTTACAGTATGTCTTGCGCGATTATTTGAAGAAGCATAGCTAAAAACCCATAACACGCACCTACAAAAAGGGCTATGCAGTATATTACTGCACAGCCCTTTGTATTATTAATCTACTATGTAGAGTTTTCTTTTCTACTTAACTCAACTAATGTAGGCTATAGAACACATTGGTTGTGTACCAAGTGCCTCCTATATTAACACCCTTCCAATCGCCTGCTGCTGGAGATGAGAGATTGCCATCACCATTGGTATCGCCACCATGTGCATCATCCCTAAGTGAAGTAAAAACCGCAGTCGGGTCTATGGAAAAATTAGCAGTATATCCTGAAATTTCTTCACCACTGCCAGCAGGTATTTTAATAATTACATTTGGTCCAACACTAAACAACTGCCCTGAACCACCGGCTGCCAATCCTTGCAACAATACATAAGGTACTTCATCTTCATTGTAAGGAACAGCTTTTCCTGCCAATCCACCTGAGTAAACATAAATACCATTGTATTTGTTGGTTTCACTTGGATTATCGGGGTTGTGGTAAATATTGCTTGGGTCTATGGAATAGAAGCTGTTAATGTAAATAGGAACAGCATTATCATAAAAAGCACAATTAGTGATAACACTTACTGATGGGTCCTTTGTGTCGCCACCATCAAATGCTGCCTGGTTAGGAGAGCCACTTCCATAAGTGTGTGCAAAGGTGCAGTGGTCAAAAGTAAAATCGTGAATATTGCCGGTTCCTACGTTTGCTACAACTACTTTGCCACCTTGCCCGCCACCATACAAAAACTTACAATACTGGAAACTCGAACCATGCTGATCTCCTCTCATGGTAATATGCCCCCAATCGCCCTTACTGGCAGAAGTTGCAGTGCCATCGCCATTATTATCGCCACAATAAGAATCGTCTTTATATGAGGTAAAAATAATTGGGTTGCTTGCCGTTCCATTGGCAGTGGTTTTAGCATAAATTTCCATGCCGCAATTTCCATCTCTGAACTTAACAATTGCTCCGGCTTCTATTACTAAAGGAGCATTTACATCTACCCAAGTACGTACCATATATACTTTTCCTGCCTTCCAAGTAGTAGCTACTTTAATATCGCTATTAATATCTACGGTATCGCAAGAGCCACTAGTAGTACCACCGGGTGTTATGGTTACATCGCTACCATAAGCAGTACCGCTACTGTTAATAGCATACGCTCTAAGATGGTAAGTATACCCTTTTTGAAATGGAGCAATATCGGTAGAAAATATACCACTTCCGTTACCAATTGCTATTTTATTGGTAGAAGCATTGCCAACTTCGGGATTAGGGTCTAATCCAACTACTACTCCGCGATCGGTAACAGCACTGCCACCTTCGCTGGAAACAGCACCTCCGCAAGTATAAGTAGAGTCGTTTACTTTTATCGGATTACTTGTTGTTACGGTTGCCAAAGGCGTAAGATTGTTTTCATCATTCTTGCAACCTGCTAAAATGGCGCAAGCCATTAGAGGAATAAATAAATACTTTTTCATGGCGATACGTTTAAGTGATTAAATTTTGTTTTATCTAAAAATCTTTAACACTGCAAAAGTGTATCGTTAAGAAAAATCATTCAATCACGTAAAAACATGATATTTTATAAAATGCAGTATCTACTTATGCTTCACTATAAAAAATCATGTAAAAAGTGGATATAAAACTCCCACCACAGTAACTACTTTTGGAATCCACTTAATGGCATGAAAAAATATCTATTCTTCCTACTCCTTATCTGGAGCGCACAACGGCTCACTGCACAGCAGCAAGTTGCCGATAGTTTATTGCAAGTATTACCCGGCATAAAACACGATACCGCCAAAGCCTGGCTACTACTGCGCATTGGCTATGCTCTACGCGATGTAAACATTAAGCAAGCATCTGAGTATATCAATGAAGGTTACGCCCTCAGCAAAAAAATAGCTTTTAAGAGAGGCATTTTAAAAGGCTCTGTAGAAAGAGCCGGTTTATTCCAAGCAGAAGGAAATGTGGACTCTGTATTTGCCTGCAATAAAACCACACTCCTCCATGCTAAAGAATACAACGACACCATTTACATGGGCATTGCCTATGCTAATTTAGCTGAGTCGTACAACGATTTAAACGATAAGGAAAATGCACTTTCCACGGCATTAAAAGGGCTAGCCATTATTGAAAATTCTAACAACGATCTTTTAAAAGAAGACACCTACAACCTGCTACTAAGAATTTATGTAGGAAGAGAAGAATTCTCTAAAGCATTGGAATATGGAAATAAAGCACTGGAGTTATCGCACAAAATGAACTTGCCACAACGCCAAGCCCTTACTCTCATCAACATTGCAGAAATCTACACAGAAACCAAAGACTATAGCAAAGCCCTAGAATACAGTTTGCAATTTATTGCCATTTGCAAACAAATAGAGAACGAAAGATTTGAATCCTACGGCTACAGTACACTTGCCAAAATCTACCTCTTAACCAATAAGGTTGAACTTGCCAAAAGCAATGCCGAAAAGTGTATGATCTTGTCAAAAAAAATTGGTGATAAATCCAACGAAGCAACCGCTTTAAAAATTCTTTCCAACTGTTACCTACAAACCCAAAATTACACTTTGGCAAAAGAATATGCAGAAGCCGCATTGGCTATTAACCAAGCACAGCACGATAACGAAAACATTTTTGCCAACAAGCGAACACTTGCCAACATTGCATTTGCCACCGGAGACACCAAAAAAGGAATTCAATTAGAGCAAGAATGTCAGCAATTTCAAACAACATACATTCAAGGAGTGCTTTCTAAGCAATCTTCAGAGCTAGAAAAAAAATACGAAACACAAAAAAAAGAAGCACTCATTAATTTGCAACAAATACAACTACAACACAAAAACATTATCACCTACTTATTGGTAGGAGTTATAGCAGCCCTACTGCTCACTTTGTGGCTATTCTTTCGCAACTACAAACAACGACAGCACTTACAACAAAAACGCATCTCCGAACTCGAAACAGAAAAAAAATTAGCTGCCACCGAAGCTGTTCTAAAAGGTGAAGAACAAGAGCGCGGACGCTTAGCAAAAGACCTGCACGATGGCTTAGGCGGCATGCTTTCCGGAATAAAATTTTCTTTAAACGATATAAAGGAAAACCAAATACTCACGCCAAACAATGCACACGCATTTGAACACAGTATGCATTTGCTCGATAACTCTATTAAAGAAATGAGGCGCGTAGCACAAAACCTTATGCCCGAATCGCTCTTAAAATTTGGGTTAAACGATGCCCTTTCAGACTATTGCAACGAAATGAATGCTAAAGGTATGCTAAGGGTGGTTTACCAATCTTTCGGACTAAAGGAAGTAACTGTAGAACAAGCACTTTCGGTTTCTATTTATCGCATTACGCAAGAGTTGCTAAACAACATCGTTAAACATGCCGAAGCCAGCAAAGTAATCGTACAAATTTCTATTGCCAACAACCAAATTCAACTTACCGTAGAAGATAATGGAAAAGGAATAAACCACCAGCAATTAGAAACTGCGCCCGGTGTAGGTTGGAAGAGCATTCAATCGCGCGTGGCTTACCACAAAGGAACCATCACCCTGCAAACCGATGCCGGAAAAGGAACCTCCGTAGTAATTGATTTTCTACTGGAACAAGACAACCACCACTTCTAAACTTCAATAAAACCAATAAAAATGAAGGCTAAAGTTTTTGCAGTAGATGACCACTTTATGGTAATAGAAGGCATAAAAACCATCCTCCAAAACGAACCCGATATTGAATGGATAGGGCACGCATTTAATGCCGAATCTTGCCTTGTTTTTTTACGCCACCAGCAACCCGATATCCTTTTTATGGATATCAACCTGCCCGATAAAAGCGGTCTTGAGCTTTGCAAAGAAGTAGTACAAAAATATCCTGCCATTCACATTATTGGGCTAAGCACTTTTAATCAACTAAGCTACATTTCTAAAATGATAGAAAGTGGCGCTGCGGGCTATTTGCTTAAGAATGCAGGCAAGCAAGAAATTCTGCAAGCCATTGCTGCTGTTTTAAATGGTAAACAGTTCTTGAGCATAGAAGCCTCCGAGGCTGTAAAACGAAACAATACCAACGATGCGCTGCCTACCTTAACACGCAAAGAAATAGAAGTACTTCAACTCATTGCCGAAGGTTGTACCAATGCCGAAATGGCAAAAAAACTCTTTGTAAGCGCTGCTACTATTGACACGCACCGCAGGCATCTATTAGAAAAATTTCAAGCTAAAAATACGGCCGCACTTATTAAGCAAGCAGTACAATTAAAGTTCGTATAACCCAGCACCTCTTTACTTTTCTATACATATTCTTACATCTACTACAACCATGCTGTTTTCAGTTGCCTTTATAGGATTTAAGTCTATTTCTGCTATCTCCGGAGCAATATGAACTAAAGCTCCCACACGCATAATTACATCTATAAATTTTTCTTTATCCAAACCCTTTTTGCTTCTGTAACCTTCTATAAGAGCATAGCCTTTTAATGATGTTATCATACCCATTACTTCCTGCCTACTCATGGGTGCTAATGCCGAAGCTGTATCGTTTAGCAATTCAAGAAACACACCTCCCAAACCACATAATACCACATGCCCAAAGCCACCCTGCTTTACTGCTCCGCAATAAAGTTCTTCGCCTACTACCATTTCTTGAATCAATACACTTGTGGCATTCTTAATACGCATAAGTTGGTTAAAAGCCTCAACAGCTTGTGCCTCATTTTCAATGCCCAAAAGCACACCTCCCACCTCTGTTTTATGAATAGGACCAACCACTTTCATTACAACAGGAAATGCCATATTTTCCCTAATGGCGGCAATAGCTGCCGTAGAAGACACCTCTAACTGTCTTGCAGCAGTTATACCCGCTGCATCTAATAATTCGCGGCACATTTCAGGTTTTAAAAAGCCTGCCGGAGCAGCGTTTACAATAGAGCGAACAGCTACAATATCCATTGCCGGCATCATTGCCCTTTCAAACTCATTTAATGTTGTTTTATACACCTGTGCCAATGCTTTTCCAAGATTTACTTCATCTGGAAAATTCACCCTTCCTTTCGATAAAAAATGTTTGATTTCCTTAGCTGCATTCATAAGCGAAGGCAATACCGGAAAAATAGGTTTGGTGCAAGAATTTATTTTGGCATCCAACACTTCATACACATCTTTTACATTAAACAAGCCGGGGCTGCCAAACACCACTACCATTCCGTCTATTGCATGATGGTGTTCACAAAAATCAATTATGGTACCCAGTTGTGCTGCCGTGCCGGTGGCCAAAAAATCTATTGGATTACCAACCGAAGAACCCGGATTTAGTTTGCCAAGCAACTCTCTAGTATCATTGGCACTTAATGGTGGCACATTCATTCCGTTAGATGTAAGCGCATCGGTAAGCATTACTGCCGAACCTCCGGCATGTGTAATAATGGCAATGTTCTTCCCTTTTAACTCTTTGGTTTGAAAAACGCTGGCAACCGCAATCAATTCATCGCGGCTGCTGCAATATACTATACCACACTTCTTAAACAAAGCTCTAATTACCGTATCGGAAGTAGCCAAAGCTCCGGTATGCGAAGATGCCGCGCGCCCACCAGCTTCGGAATAACCCGACTTAATTGCTGCTATGCGGCAACCCTTTTGCCGAAGCGAAGTTGCGTGCTTAATAAACTTAAACGGATTCTTTATATGCTCTAAATATAACAGTTTTATTGCGGGGCTTTTTCCGTGAATAAATGTGGTATCCATATACTCCAGAATTTCTTCTACGCCCGTTTGCGATGCATTGCCAATAGAATATACGTTTGAAAACTTTAAGCCCGTTAACAATGCCGATTCCATAATAAAAACGGCAGTAGCTCCGGAACTCGAAACCAATTCACAGCCCAATGTGTGATACTGCGGCACAGGTGTGGTAAATACACCTTTATAGGTTTCATTTATTACACCAATACAATTAGGGCCAATGAGTGTTGCCCCTGCGCTGTTTACCATTGCTACCAATTGCTTTTCTATGGCAGCACCTTCGCTGCCTGCTTCGGAAAAACCTGCCGAATACACAATAAAAGCCCTAGCTTTTTTGGCTATGAGTTGCGCTACTGCATCTACACATTGGTTGGCGGGAATGGCTATAATTGCCAAATCTATATCCGGTAAATCTTCGATAGCAGAAACATACTGTATGCCTTCTATTTGTATATGCTTTTTGTTTACCGCATACAGTGTGCCGCTAAACTTTCCCTCCAATAAATTTTGAAGCACTTTGCCTCCCGGCTTGGCAATATTCTCCGATGCGCCAATTACGGCAATGCGCTTGGGTGCAATAAACTGTGGCGTAATCATGCTTCCTATTTTATCTTTTCGAAGCGTGCTTGGAAGAAACGCAAATACTTTGGCTCATATACCATTTTCAATCCTTTTATTTTCTTCCTTTTATCGAAAACTATTGCAGTAGATTCGGCCACTACATCCATGTGTGCCTGTGTGTAAACACGCCTTGGAATTGTAAAACGCACCAACTCTAGCTTGGGATAATAGTTGTCTCCGTTTGGCTTTCGCCCTGCCGAAACAATACCTCTTTCCATAGTTCTTACTCCCGAATCGGCATATATTTCTGCTGCTAAAGTTTGTGCCGGAAATTCATCTTGTGTAAGGTGTGGCAAAAAGGCTTTGGCATCTACAAAAATACCATGTCCGCCAATTGGTTTCACAATAGGAATACCAAACTCTTCCATACGTTTCCCTAAATACTCAACCTGCCCAACTCTTGCCTTTTGGTGATAATCGTTTAAGCTCTCTTTTATACCAACGGCAATGGCTTCCATATCGCGCCCGGCTAAACCTCCGTAAGTATGCAAGCCTTCGTACACCACTACCAAATTTCTTGCTTCTTCAAATACATCCCAATCGTTGGTAGCCATAAATCCTCCAATGTTTACCAGTGCATCTTTTTTAGCACTCATGGTAGCGCCATCGGTAAGTGAGCAAATTTCCTTTACTATTTCTTTAATGGTTTTATCGGCATAGCCTCTTTCTCTCTGCTGAATAAAGTACGCATTCTCTGCAACACGCGTCATATCGTGTATAATGCGAATACCGTGCTTGCGTGTGTATTGGCGCAGTTCTTTCAAATTTTTGATGCTAATGGGTTGCCCGCCTGCCATGTTTACATTAGTGGCTATACACACATAAGGAATTTTTTTTGCCCCATGTTTTTTTACTAATGCTTCGAGTTTGTTTATATCCACATTGCCCTTAAATGGAAATTCGTTTACCGGGTCGTGCGCTTCATCAATAATAATATCTACAAATGTTCCGCCTGCCAACTCTTGGTGTAAACGCGTAGTAGTAAAATACATATTACCAGGAATAATATCGCCTTTCTTAATTAGAATTTGCGAGAGTAAATTTTCGGCTCCGCGCCCTTGGTGTGTGGGAATAACATACTTATAGCCATAATACTGTTGAATGGCGCTTTCCATCAAAAAGTAACTTTTGCTGCCTGCGTAGGCTTCATCTCCGGTCATAAAAGCACTCCATTGGCGATCGCTCATAGAATTGGTTCCGCTATCGGTAAGCAGATCTATATACACATCCTCTGAGTTCAGTAAAAAAGTGTTGTATCCTGCCTCTTTAAGTGCTTTTATCCGCTGGGGCTTGGTTGTCATTTTCAACAATTCTACCATTTTCATTTTGTACGGTTCTGCCCAAGAACGCCTTGCAAGTTTTACTGCCATGTTGTGTAATTTTTAATTGTTTGAATAGTGCCGAAATGCGCATAACACATAGCTTCCACCTATTCATTGTTTTGCAAATATAAATTGGATATTTTTATCCGATTTAAAAATAAAATCTTCCTCTTAAAATCAAACTATTTAGCGCTTCATTAAATTATCTGTTGTAACATAGCTGCCTGTTTTTGAAATATTACTTATGGAACTTCAATACTATAATCCCTTCAGGCACTTAGAATTTCAACAAAATATTTGCTTTTTAACCGGAAAGAAATTAGAAACAGATGAACAGCATACAGTAGCAGCTTTCCCGGAATGGCTGGTAGAGCGCTATCACTTACAAGATGCAAGCATTGCCATGCTGGGAGGCAATAGAATGAAGTATAAAGACATGCTGCTGCCTGCTTCGCAGGAAACGGCTGCCGCTATTAAACATTTAGATAGCATAACCCAAACCGCCTTCGAACATGGCTATGATGCTGTAATACAACTGCCGGAGCACACCATATTTCAATGGATGGCAAGGGTGCTGTATGGCGTACTATATCAAGATTTGGTGTATGCCATTCGCCAACACCAAGCCAAAGGAAAAAATTTCCAAATCTCTGATGTATTACAATTGCGGTTAAAGAACTTACATCTTATGCTGCAATCGCTGGTTACACCAATAGAATTTAATGGCTTCGTGCCATGGTCTATGAAGTGCTACAGCGTAAATATTTCAAAAGATATTTTGAACTATAAAGACGAAACTCAAGACCTTAATTTTTGCTTGGGAATGAACGGCTTTGGCATAATTGCCTGCCTGCAAGACAATGGCGCAGTTGCTCAATTTAACCACGATGTTTTGGAAAAAATAGGTGCCGCCACACTACATCCCGCACAGTTTGAAGAATTGTACGGCAGATTTGTTTACAGCAACTATCTACTACGTAAAAATTCTAGTTATATGCTTACCGAAAGCAATGGTAAATTAATCTTCAACCTACCTGAAGATGTACAAAATACACCTCCACAATTTGCAACATGGCAAGATGAAGTATTTGCACAAGTACTGGCTAACCTATGGCGGCCGTGGGGCATTACTTTAGAAAAAATACACCAGTTTCCCAATTCGCCCATAAGCTATTTAATAGATGAGCGAACCTACCAATTTATAGAAGCCGAAAAAGTTGATTTACCATTTTAATAAAACAAAAAAGCCTACCTTTTAATTGCAAAAAAGTAGGCTATAACTAGTTTACTGAATGTTTAATCGGTTCCGTCTAATGCCGAAACTTTATTGGCTTTAGCAGCTTTTTTAGCTTCTTTATACTTAGTTAATTGTTCAGGAGTAAGTATTGCCCTTACTGCTTGTTTATACTCACTGCGTGCAGGCGCCAATTCCTTCTTTATAGTTTCTTTACTATCGGCTTGGCCTTTATACTTTCCTCTAACAGCATCCGCTTTACCGATACGAGTCAGCGCCAATTCTTTCACTTTTGCCTTTTGGTCGGCAGAAAGCGTTACAATTTTATCTAACTCATCTACGTTTTTTTGTGCACGTTGCTCTGTAGTGAGTTTTTCTTTTTTCGCAGCTAATGCAGCTGTTTGCTGTGCATGGATGGTGGTAAACATAGACACCAATCCAATTGCTAATACAATTACTTTTTTCATGTTGTGTTGTGTTGTTTTTCTTATTAACTGCTAAACAATTAAAAGGTTTAATGTTTGGTTATAGAAAACTTTCGAACCAAGCGGTTATGTATTCCAATACTTTCTTTCTGTCTTCTTCCGGTTCGTTGTGCAGCTCGTGGTAATAGCCATCCCACAGTTTTAGGGTAACCAACCCTCCATTGTGATTCTTGGTAAACTCCTCGCTGCCTTTGTAAGAGGTAATTCTATCTGCAGTGCCATGCATAACTAGTAATGGAATGCGCAAATCGCTGGCATGCTGCAATGCGTACTTTGCTGCTTTATAGAACCCCAAAAACATTCCTGCGGAAACTACATTAAGTACTCGGGAATTCTCTTTGTATTTTCGCACTTCGTTCTTATCGCGCGAAATTGCTTCTACTTCTAAGTTTGTTTTCTCGGTAAATTTTGGATAGATATTTACCATGAGCTTTGCCAACAACACCTTAATTGCCGGTGGCTCAAATGCTAATTTAAAAAGTGGCCCTGTTACCACGGCTGCCTTTATATTCTTAGGTTGGCGCTGTAGTAAAAAATTGGTAACAATATTGCCACCCAAGCTGTGTCCGTATAAGAAAACAGGTAATCCCGGAAAGCGTGTTCCAGCCTCGTGTGTAATACTTCTTACCGTATCGAGTAAATCGTCATAACTATCTGCATGACCGCGTTTACCTTCCGTTTTCCCATGCCCCAAATGGTCGAAAGTAAGTATGGCAAACCCTTTTTCGCACAAGAATTTTGCCACATGTTCATATCGATCGCTAAACTCTGCAAAGCCGTGCACAATACACACGACAGCTTTGGATTGTGGCGGTGCCCAACCTTGTGCATATACTTTCTTACCCTCGTAATCCCAAGACCATTCAAAGTGATTCATAATTATTTGATATTGAATTCCGAAAGTAGTATTTCAAACCTTGCAAACAAACAAAAAGCCGATTGAAAAATCAATCGGCTTTTATGTATTAAGTATCTAAAAATACTATTTGTAGTTCAGTGTTAGTTCCTCTGCTAGCTTGGCTAAAGTTTTTTCCACATCTTCGGTAAGCGGCTGGCGGCAAGCCTTCAATACATCAGGGAAGCGTGTTTCTAACTGTGTAATAAAGTCTTTCTCAAATTCGCGCATTTTATTTACCGGAACTCCCTTTGCTAGGTTTTTGGTTCCAATAAATAAGATTGCAATTTGCTTATCTACTGAATACGGTGTAAACTGTGGTTGTTTCAAAATTTCCACATTTCTTGCCCCTTTATCTAACACGGCTTTGGTAGCTGCATCTAAATCGGAACCAAACTTACTGAAAGCTTCTAATTCGCGGTACTGAGCTTGATCGAGTTTTAATGTTCCTGCCACTTTTTTCATGGCTTTAATTTGAGCATTTCCTCCTACACGGCTTACGCTGATACCTACGTTGATGGCTGGGCGCACACCGGAGTTAAACAATCCTGATTCCAAGAATATTTGTCCGTCTGTAATAGAAATTACATTGGTTGGAATATAAGCAGAAACATCTCCTGCTTGGGTTTCTATAATTGGCAATGCAGTTAAAGACCCTCCACCTTTTACTAAATGGCGGATGCTATCCGGAATATCATTCATTTGTGATGCCACATCTTGGTTGGCATTTACTTTTGCGGCACGCTCTAGCAAACGGCTATGCAAATAAAATACATCCCCCGGATAAGCTTCGCGTCCCGGAGGGCGTTTTAGCAATAACGAAACTTCGCGATATGCTACGGCTTGCTTAGATAAATCATCGTACACAATCAATGCCGGACGACCTGTGTCTCTAAAATACTCACCAACAGCACAACCTGCAAATGGCGCATAGAACTGTAATGGAGCCGGATCGGCCGCAGAAGCGGCTACTACTACGGTGTATGGCATGGCACCATTATCTTCCAATACCTTTACCACCTGCGCTACTGTTGATGCTTTCTGCCCACATGCAACATAAATACAAATTACAGGCTCTCCTTTATCGTAGAACTCTTTTTGATTGATAATTGTATCAATAGCCACTGCAGTTTTACCTACTTGGCGATCGCCAATTATCAATTCTCTTTGTCCGCGCCCAATCGGAATCATAGCATCAATTGCTTTGATCCCTGTTTGCAACGGCTCATTTACCGGCTGACGGTAAATTACACCCGGAGCCTTACGCTCCAATGGCATTTCATATAAATCTCCATTTACAGGTCCTTTCCCATCTATTGGCTCACCTAAAGTATTAATAACACGACCCAACAAACCTTCACCGGCTTTAATAGAAGCAATTACTCCTGTTCTTCTAACGGTATCACCTTCCTTAATTTTTTCAGAAGGTCCCATGAGTACCACACCCACATTATCTTCTTCCAAGTTTAATACAATTGCCTTAATGCCGCATTCAAACTGCACTAATTCGCCCGCTCTTGCATTGGTTAAACCATATACGCGCGCAATACCATCGCCCACTTGCAATACGGTTCCTACCTCTTCTAACTCGGCAGCGGATTTAAAGTTTCCAAGCTGCTCTCTAAGAATTGCCGAAATTTCTTCAGCACGAACTTCTACCATGAATTTCTATTTAGATGATTATTTCAAAAATTTCTTTTAATGCTTTAAAAAGCGGGGCGAAAGTAGGTGATTTTATAGTAAGGCGCAAAAAAAAGGGCTGCAAAATTGCAACCCTTCTGTATAACTTATCAAAAATCTTAATAGTTCCATAAATCGTGCTCAAAAACAAAGATATCGTTTTTGATTTTATCGCTTTCCAACAAGCCGTCAATTCCGGCTGCATACTCAGCAATTGTGCGATCGTAAACGTTAGATTCCTTAGAGATGTAGCTGGCAAATTTACGTGCCTCAAACAAGTCTTCCCAACTTAAAGTTACCGCATCGTTTTTAGGATTAAATACTTCGTACTTAGCCAAAACGGGGCGAAGATCCGGATAATATACCCAATACATTGGTTGATCCCCCAATACGGTTTGTGTATTTTGATCAATCTTCTCAGACACCGGACAAATACCGATGATACGAACCATCATAGTTGATGTTTCCTCATCAAACACCCAATCTTCTTTTAAGCGAAACTTTACCACATGCATAGGATTAAACTCAGTAGTAGATACTACTTGCTTTTCCTCTAATGTAATTGGATCCACCACCATTGAAGTATCTGTACTTGCACCAATTTTTGAAACATCGCCAACAGGCATTACCAATTTAAACTGGTCTGCATTATCAACTGCCGGATCGTACACGGTAATTTCTCCATTTTTTGCAGCTGTATGAATAATATCAATCAGCGGCATCTGCGGATAACGAAACGGAAGATTCATTTTCTCGCGAGTATCAATTGTTCTCCATATACGCTTACTCCAAAACACATCGGCTTCACGGATGTAATCGTAAGGAATAATTTCGCGCTCCTTATTCAGCACTTTTTGGTAAGCACCATCTAAGGGTTCTTGCGCAAAAGCAGTTGTGATGCCCATTGCTGCAACTGCTATAAACATTTTTGCCACTGTTTTCATAACAAACTACAAATTATGAGATTAGATAATTTTAAATGCCAATTGAGGAATTTTACGTTGAGCACCATCTGGTCCAACTACTTTAATATCATCAAAGATAACGATTTGTTTAGCTTTTAAGCCTTGCAAAATACCTTTGATTTTAGCACTGAACAATGGACCACTTACTTTCTCTTCAAAGTAATCCGGTCCTTTTTGGTAACCCATTGTAAAGCTAACCACGTTAAAGCGGGCTTCAAAATCGAAATTCTCCAACAACGCAACTAAGCCGGATTGAACTTTCAAGTGTCCTGCGGCAGTTGGTCCACCACGCAAAGTACCACCCACTGTTGGTACTGGATCTGGAATTCTTTTTATACGGAATTCTTCTGCACCCATTTGCTGTACTTTTCCATCAATTTTAGCAGAAACATTGATAGTTGTTTTTCCAGGAGCTTTCACGCGAGCTGTATAAGTACCATCTGCATTTTTGGTAAGTGCGCCATCGCCTTGGAATGAAGCACTAATATCGTTTGAGCTTACGCCCGGAACAGATATTTTCATTGGATTATCTACTCCAATGTAAAGTACATTCATTTTGGTTGGAGCAATTACCACGGCACGAGCACCCACTTGGTAAGCTGCCTCAAATGGATAGAAAGTGTAGCCACCTTTAGGGTTTTTAAGCCTTACAGCACCAGAGTATTTTTTCTCACCTACACCACGCCCAACTGTTTCATACTGACCTTTTCCTGCAGCCATTTTATCTAGCTTTTGGAACCCGGCAGGCAATTTATCGTCTTCTACTTCTTTTTCTTTCCATCCACCGGTGTCTTTGTCTTTTTCAAATCCACTTAAACCCCCAATGAAAACTTCAGGATTTTGAGTTGAAGAAGATGCAGCTACGAAAATTTCTGATTTATATGGTTGTCCTTCCAACACATATCCTGAAGGTGCAATTACTGCAGCCGCCAGTTTATCGAATTTAAAATCTAATGCACCAATCTTTTTAATTAAGAATTCAATTGCTGCACCCTCCGAAGCAGTAACGTCATTCTGAAACTTGGTAAGAATGGTAACTGCGGCAGTAACCGGAACGTGATTAAATGTTTTAAACTCCCATGCGTTTACACCAAGTTCATTGGCAGCCTTTTTGCCTTTGCTTTCG
Organism: Chitinophagales bacterium; assembly: GCA_019638515.1. NCBI lineage: Bacteria > Pseudomonadati > Bacteroidota > Chitinophagia > Chitinophagales > Chitinophagales bacterium. The sequence goes on from JAHBTS010000003.1 coordinate 417,923, forward strand.
GTTGTAAGTGGAATTTGCAAATCGGGTGAACTCAATTTTAATAACTCTGCTCTTGCATTGTCTATCTTAGCTTTTAGTTCTTTACCTTTTTTGCCATTTTCTTCTACAAACATTCTGGTTGCATGATCGATATTGTCGCGTTGTTCAATTTCACCAGTTTCCGGAACTATTCCACCTGCAGCCTTAATCAATTCCTGCTTTCTGTCTTCAATGAATTTATTTAAGTCGTCAGCAGTTTTTTTTACCTGCTGAGCTTTGTCGTACCATTCCTTTGCTTTAACCGGGTCTTCTTCTAATTTTTTCTGAAACCCCTCGTAGATATCATCGTTCTTACTTTTTAAAGAAGAATTAGAATTTAAAAGACCATCGTTTACCAAACGGAATGCGTTTAATACCTCTGTTGAAACGTTTAAGGCAAGAAGGGCAGTTAACACGAGATACATCATGTTAATCATCTTCTGCCTAGGCGTTAGTTTTCCACCAGCCATTTTTTTGGTTTAGTTTTTAGTTTTTTATTAAAAATTATTCTCTGCTATTCACAACTTAATTTCTACACAATTATTGCGCTTTCATTGCAGAAAGCATATTGCCGTAAACTGCATTTAATGAAACTAAGTTTTTATTCAACTTACCTAATTCATCTTTGTACTTCACCGCATCGGTAGCAGTTCCGCTTAATGCTTCAGCGGCAGAGTTTAAGTTTCCGAAGAACTTATTCATTGCTTTAAGGTGGTTATTAGAATCTTGTAATTCTAATTCGTAAATAGCATTCAACTGTGAAAGGTTTTTAGCCATTGCTTGAACTTGCTCTTGGTATGTTTTGGTAAACTCAGCACCTTCTGCAATTTTACCAACAGAACCGGTTGCAGTTGCTGCAGCTTGTGCAAAAGAGTTAATAGTTCCAGAAGCATTTTTTGCGCTATCTGCAAATCCTTTTGCGGCAACAGAAGCGTCTGTAAGATCATTTAATTTACCAGTAGAGTCTGCTAATGATTTTAAACTACCTCCTAAGCTATTGATAAGTTCAGGACCTACCTTTGCATCGCTTAATGCCTTATCTAATTGTTGGGTTAAAGATTTTTCTCCCTTCTTAGGAGTTTCGCCACTAAGTGCTAATTCCGGGTAAACTCTATCCCACTCATAGTGCTTCTCTACGTGTTGAGGCTCGAATGCAGAAATTAAAAAGATAATTACCTCTGTACCCATACCTGCTATAAGCATAATATTAGCTCCGGGCCAGTGCATAATTTTAAAAAGCGCCCCTGCAATAACTACCGCAGCACCACCTGAGTATGCATAGTTAAGAAGTGTTTTTCCTTGTTTTGTTTCGAACATTGACGGTTTTCCTGATGCCATTTTTCTAAGTTTTTAGTTTTTGATTTTGTTAAACAAATAGAGATTTATGTGAATTTTAATTTAAAAATACACCTACTAAAATTGAGCTTTTTACAATAATAACTAACGGTTATTAGGGAGATTATTTGCCATCCATAATATCGCGACCTAAGAAGGTAGTGATACAACGGAAGCCAACGTAAGATTTTGCAGAATCGGCATACTCCCAGTGGCGTGTTCCACACTCAATGTAGTAACCAATATCTTTCCAAGAACCTCCACGAATAGATTTTCTTTTTAATGTTTCTGATTCATTACCTTCTGCATCGTAACGAATATCTGGGTTCAAATCATGAACGAAAGAGTATGCGTTTTCGTAGAAAGCAGATGAAGTCCATTCTGCAGCATTGCCTGCCATGTTGTATAAACCGTAATCGTTTGGCCAGTAAGCATCGGCACGAACGGTATAAAAACCGCCATCCTCAGGATAGTTACCACGTCCAGGTTTAAAGTTAGCTAAAATACAGCCTTTTGAGTTTCTTACATAAGGACCGCCCCAAGGGTAAGGTTGATTCTTTTTACCGCCACGAGCTGCATATTCCCATTCAAATTCGGTTGGCAAACGGAATTCATCTAACAATGGTTCGCCTTTTGCGCTTCTGTAATCTTCCCAAAAGCGGGTTCTCCATGCGCAGAAAGCTTTTGCTTGATACCAATCCACACCTACTACCGGATAGTCGTCAAAAGCCGGGTGGCTAAAATAGTGGCGAGTCATTGGCTCGTTGTAAGAGTATGTAAAGTCTCTTACCCAGCACAATGTATCTGGATAAATTGGAGTTGCTTCTTTTTTAATGAATGAAGTGCGGTCTTTTCCGCGGTTTTTAGTAAGTGAAGCTCCTTTTAAATCGTACCACTCATAAACGTAGTGCAATTTATTTGGATCAATTTCTTTACGACCCCAAATTCTTTGGTTTTCAGGGTAGTAAATTTGATCTAACTGTTCGTTAGCTTCTTTACCATTCCATTCAATTTTTTGTTTCCAATCAATTTGAGATTTCCCGTCTTCGCGCTCGGTGGTGTGCTCTAAAAGCGTGTGAGCTGCAGAATCGCGCACCCAGTTTACGAACTGGCGATACTCATTGTTGGTAATTTCTGTGTCGTCCATATAAAAGCCAACCACAGAAATTTGTTTGGCTTTAGAGTTGTACGCAGAATTAACGTCTTGGTCGCCAGGTCCGATGTGTAACACACCTGATGGCACAAACACCATTCCGTAAGGAGTAATCGGATTCCAGCGCGGTCTATCTAATTCTCCAATTAACTGACCGTTGTACCCGCCACTACATCCTGCGGCAAAGAGAGTTGCTGCTATGGCAGCCTTGCCGAAGAAACTGTTTAAGTTTTTCATGTTCTTGTTTGCTTGTTTGGCTCTTTTTTGAAGAGCGTAAATATATATACTTTTCTCTTTTCCAAATATTTTCACCCAAAAAAATATTACGTTAAGAATTTTTTTTTGTTTCGACACGCTGTTTCATCCACACCTATAAGAAGCGCGGATTGTGATATATCAACGGTTTGCGCTCTTTCTTAACGTAAGAAATAATATATGCTGCACTTACTTCGTGGCTGCCGGAATTAAAACTTTTTAGCGTTGAAATATTGATATCATAGGAATAAACCAACCTAAAACCTTTATATGTGAAACCTACAAATGGGGCAACAGCATCTATTGAATTTCCATTGTAACCTCTAAACGAAATGCCGGATAAAAAATTGCGTGCAATGGTTGCATGCAATGCTACATCCATTTGCACTTTTTTAAAATCGCTCTTTAGGAAGAGCGATGGCATGAGTGAAAATTTCTTTGAAACATTAAAATCGTAACCTCCACTCACGAGTATGTTACGTGCATAATTTAATTTTAATCCCGATTGGAATTTAGCAACAGATGCCGCAATATGGTTAACTGCTACACCTGCAAACCAGTTTTTGTTATTGAAATAAATACCGACTGAAAAATCGGGTGCTACTGCTTGCTGAAGGCTTGTTGGCAGGTAATCATCACTATGGTTTATACCCCCATTATAGTTACCATCGGGTGCGCGTAATTTTTTACCATCTAAACCGATTTGCACCAACCCTATTCCTACGCCTGCGCTTATATTTCCCCATTTCATTTTTTTGCGATAATTGTACTGCAACGAAACATAGGTTGATCGCAATGCTCCGGCCAGGTCGTTTACTACCGAAATACCAACGCCTGAACTTGCAGCATGAATTGGAAGATTAACTCCAAAGAATTGGGTATTGATGGCAGTGGCTGCAATATTTACATATTGACTGCGGTGGAGTGCGTTTATTTCTATTGCATCTGCCGAGCCTGCATAAGCAGGGTTAAAGATGGCACGGTTGAACATATAGTGCGTAAACTGCGGTTCGTTTTGAGCAAACAATTTTTGTATGCTACAAACTGCAAAAACAACTACTGTAAATACAATAACTTTATTGAATGAAGACATTGCTTTTTCAAAGATAGCTTTTTCCTGTTGTGTGTGGCGTACTTAACTTCATTTATATACCTATGGATTTCATGAGTATAGCTTCCACCATTTGAAATACGTGTTCCGGCTTATGTTTCCGCCATTCAACTATTTCGTAATGGTTACCCATTTCTATGTGGTAATGAATTTTTTGCATTCGCATTTCATGTACCACATGTTCTCGAAAATTGAGTGCTACTACCCAACCGCCTTCATCGCGAATATCTTCGAGCCATTCTTCGTAATACAAATCGTCTGAAGCGTGGAAATTAAGTACATTTTCGCCAATGAGCAGGAACTTGAAAATGTTATTCTTTATCATAACATCTATTAGCCCGCGTTTGAGTTCCATGATGTCGTTATGCAGCGTATCGTTCCATTCACCCATAAGTTCAATAATGGCAAAGTTGAATGTATAGTCTGCAAAAAGTACTTTGCAATAGAGGGTGGAGGAACCAAAAAAATCCCACTGTGGATGAATGTAATAGTTATAGATTTTTTGTGTTAGCTGAAACTCATTGTACTGTTTTCGATAAAATGGTGAGTTTTTATCGTTGGATGCAATGTAATAGTTGCGCCACAAATAGTATGGTTCAATCTCGTGCATAAAACATACCGCCCGGCATTACACTTTGCTTAGCATGGTAATTTTTCCTGCGCGGCAATCTTCAATTAACTGGTCTATTTTTTCTTCGGTAAGAAACTCATGATAAAAATCGCCTAACTGCATCATAGGAGCATAACCGCAAGCGCCAAGGCATTCTGTAGCTTTTACACTAAACATGCCATCGGGCGTAACCTCTCCTTCGCTTACACCTAATTTTTTGCATGTATATTCTATCATATCTTCTGCTCCACGCAATACACAACAACTGGTTCTACAAAACTCGAATGAATACTTGCCCACAGGCTGCTGATTATACATGGTATAGAAACTCACTACTTCATATACTTCTATTGGCTTAATATTGAGTATTTCTGCTACTTTATCCATTGCTTCAACAGAAAGCCAATGTTCATTTTCATCTTGTACTTCATGTAAAATAGTAAGCAGAGCGCTCTTTTGCTTACCTTCCGGGAAGCGTGCTTTTAATGCTTCTATTCTTTCTTGAAGCCTGTCGGAAATTTTTACTTCCTTGTTTAATTTAATATTTAAACCCATAATAATTATATTCTAAATGCGAGTGAGTTTTATATACTATGTGCGGCTTACACTACTTGTGCCAACTTAAAATAAGATCTGCCACCGCCTCTATTTCTTGTGTGTTTAATTTATCTGCAAATGCCGGCATGTGCCCTTTGCCATAGCTGATAACTTTTACCAATCCGGCTTTATCTAGCGGAATTGTTTTTAGGTTAGGCGTGCGTTCATCTTTAACACCATCTGCACCATGGCAGCGTGCGCAACTTTTAGCAAAAATGTTTGTACCACTATACACTTTTTCTTTAGTAGCGGTGGGTGCAGCTGATTTTTTGGAGCAGGCGGCAACTGCTAATAATAGTGCAATGGTTGAATAAAATAAAATACGCATAACGGTATTGTTTTATGATTTAATAATGATTTGCTTTAAGCATCTAACTCTCCGGCAATAACATTGAGTGAACTCATAATTAAAATAGCATCGCTCAGCATGGCACCTTTTATCATTTCGGTATATGCTTGGTAATAAATAAAACTTGGTCTGCGGAAGTGTAAGCGGTATGGCACTCTGCTGCCATCCGAAACAAGATAAAAGCCTAATTCGCCATTGCCGCCTTCTACTGAGTGATACACTTCACCTTTAGGTACAGGAATTTCGCCCATTACTATTTTAAAATGGTAAATGAGTGCTTCCATATTGTTATACACCTGCTCCTTTGGAGGCAAATAATAATCAGGAACATCGGCATGAATTGGCCCCTCCGGCAAGCCTGCTAATGCTTGTTCAATAATTTTTATGCTTTCCCACATTTCGGCATTGCGTACGCAAAAGCGATCGTAGGTGTCGCCACTTTTGCCTACCGGAATAATGAAATTAAAATCTTGATAGCTGCTATAAGGTGTTGCCACACGCACATCGTAATCAACACCTGCAGCACGGAGGTTGGGCCCTGTAAAACCATAGCTCATAGCTTTTTCTGCACTAATGCCGCCAACATTTATGGTTCTATCCATAAAAATTCTGTTGCGTAGTGCCAGTTCTTCAAACTCTTGTAAGCCTGCTTTAAATTCTTCTAAGAATTTGCGGAGCTTGCGAAAACCTGTTGCACTTAAATCGCGCTCTAAACCTCCAATGCGCCCCATGTTGGTGGTAAGGCGTGCACCACAAAGTTCTTCATATATTTCATATACTTTTTCGCGGTATTGAAATATGTATAAGAACGGTGTAAATGCCCCCGCATCGAATACTAAAATGGAATTACAGATAATATGGTCTGTAATGCGTGCCAATTCCATCATAATTACACGGAGATATTGTGCGCGTTTGGGAACTTCTACACCTAATAGTTTTTCTACCGTCATCCACCAGCCAAAGTTGTTGATAGGTGCAGAACAATAATTTAACCTATCGGTTAAAACATTGATTTGGTAAAAGGGGCGGTTTTCGGCAATTTTTTCGAATGCTCTGTGGATGTAGCCCAATGTTTGCTCGGCATCTACAATTTTTTCGCCATCCATGAGCAACACGTTTTGAAAAATTCCATGCGTTGCCGGGTGTGTTGGCCCAAGGTTTAATATACTTAATTCGCTGCCGTCTTCATTTTCGCGCTGGCGAATGAGTTCGGCATATTTTTCTTCAATTGAAGCAGGTTTAATCAGCTGGCTCATTTCTTTATCGAATTCAGTTTACACTTAATTTTTGTGGTTCTCTTCCGAAATATCTATCGTCTTTATCGGTTCTTCCGGCATCTTCTAACGGGTATTCTTTTCGCAATGGGAAAGAAACCATTTCATCCATATTTAAAATGCGTTTTAAATCGGGATGTCCTTTAAATGTTATTCCGTAAAAATCATACGTTTCCCGTTCTTGCCAATTGGCAGAATTAAAAAGGGAAGTAACGCTTTGCACTTCGGGATTTTCGCCATGCAAAAACGCCTTAAAACGAATGCGCACATTGGCCACCCAATTGTGCATGTGGTAAATAGTGGCAAACTGCCTTTCCACAGTATTATCCGGGAAATGTGCGCCACATACATCTGTTAGAAAAGTGAAGCCCATTTCTTCGTTGTCGCGCAGCCACTGCATTACTTCCAGCACTTTGGAACTTTTTACTTCAAAAGTAAGCATACCCCACGGTTCTTCGAAGGCGGTAATAGCTTCGCCAAATTGAGCGGTAAGTTTTTGTTGAACTAATTCATTTGTAAGCATAATACATCCACAGTTTTTAATTTACAACAATGCCATAGCTTGCTAAAAGCGACTTATACTCGGGTGAATTTCTTCTGCGCATAGGTTCGTTTTTTACCAACTCTTGCAGTTTCATTACGCCATCTAAAATTTGTTCAGGGCGTGGTGGACAGCCAGGCACATACACATCTACCGGAATAATTTTATCTATTCCTTGCAGTACTGAATATGAATCGAACACACCTCCGCTGGTAGCGCAAGCGCCAACGGCAATCACCCAACGCGGCTCCGCCATTTGTTCATATACTTGTCTTAACACAGGTCCCATTTTTTTGGCAATGGTTCCCATTACCAAAAGCATATCTGCCTGGCGGGGCGAAAATGAAGGGCGCTCGCTCCCAAACCGAGCTAAATCGTAAGTAGAGGCCATAGTTGCCATAAATTCTATACCGCAACATGAGGTAGCAAAAGGCAACGGCCACAAACTTTTACTGCGCGCTAACCCCACTACTTGGTCTAACACTGTAAGTTGAAATCCTTCTCCGTTTATTGCCGGTGGCATTATTACATTGCTCATATTCTATATTTTATCTTAATCGTGCAAGCCACTTTGCGGGCATGATTACTTTATATTTTACTTCTTAGAATTTACTCCCAGTCTAAAGCGCCTTTCTTAATAATATAATAAAAACCCACTAATAGCATGCCCATAAACAATATCATTTTAACCATGCCATCTGCTCCCATCTCACGAAAATTTACCGCCCAAGGATAGAGGAATATTACCTCCACATCGAACAGTACAAACAAAATAGCTACCAAGAAATATTTGATTGAAAAAGGAATTCTTGCATTGCCAAATTGCTCCACACCACATTCAAAATTGGCATCTTTTACTTTTGAGTGCCTGCGTGGACCAATAAAGTGCGAAATTAAGATTGTTGCCCCTACAAAGCCAGCGGCAAACACAAACTGCATTACAATTGGAATGTATCCTGCAATAGAATTATTCATAACTGAAGATAGAAATGGGTTTCAAACGTACATAAATTTTATTACGAAATATACATGGAAGTTGTTTTGATTTTCATCGGCAGCACAATTTGGCACAGAACATCCATTCCTACTTTTAGAATTAAAGTTGTAAAGTAAAGGCGGGATTAAAAACTAAATGTAATTTCGTGCCTCTATGAACACTAAAAGAGCCTAACTTTTTTAGATGGGGCAAACACCTTTATGAACAATACACTTGTCTTGCTCACGGCAGCATTTCCGTATGGTAGCAGCGAACCCTTTTTAGAAACAGAAATAACGTACTTAGCTCAAGGCTTTAATCGTGTAGTAATTATTACTGCCGATACAAAAAACACTAACATAAGGGCGCTGCCCCCCAATTGCGAAGTGCTGCGAATGGATATTGATTTTACGGTAAAATTACGGCTGAAAAGTTTGCTAAATTACCTTAACCCCTTGGTAAAAGAAGAACTAACAACGGTTGAAAAAGCATATAGACTGCAACCCTCCAAAAGCATTTTAAAAACAATGCTTATTTCCTTAGAAAGGGGTGAAAAAACAGCGCAGTTTATAGCACAACAACACTTTAACTACGCCACCACAGTTTTTTACAGCTATTGGTGCGATGATACTGCCCTAGGGTTGGCACTACTTTCCCAGAAACAACTTATAAAAGCAGTTTCCAGAATACATGGCTGGGACAGTTATTTTGAAAGAAGCCCTATAAATTACCTGCCATTTCGGCAATTTATTACAGAACACCTCCGCCAAATAATTTCTATTTCGCAAAATGGTATTGACTATGCCGCTACGCACTGGCAAGTAGATAAAAACAAGTTTCTTCTTTCGCGCTTGGGCATAAATGGACAACAGCAATTGGATCTTCAAAAAGGCAATGAATTTACAATAATGAGCTGCTCCAATATAATTCCATTAAAACGAGTACACTTAATTGCCGATGCGCTTCACCAAATTACCGATTACAAAATTAAGTGGATACATTTTGGCGATGGCACAGATATGCCAACACTTAAAACCCGGCTTACCACCTTACCCGGCAACATAAAAGCAACATTAAGAGGCAGAATTCCAAATGTGGAAATATATGCTGCATACCATGCAGAAAAACCTCACTTGTTTATCAATGTAAGTTCATCGGAAGGTGTGCCTGTTTCGATAATGGAAGCCATGAGTTTTGGCGTGCCTTGCATGGCAACCAATGTGGGCGGCAATGGAGAAATTGTAACCAACGAAAACGGCTGCTTACTACCTTCTACACCAAGTGCCGATTTAATAGCACAAGAAATTAAACGCTTTATTGGCATGAGTTCTGCAACCTACACACAATATTCCAATGCGGCATTTCAAACATGGAATACAGCATATAATGCAGCCCAAAATTACACTGCACTTGTAAATAATTTAAAGAGTTTGTGAGTATGCTTGGTGTTTAAAGCACTTGCTGCACACCTTGTTTCTATAAATCGTAATCGCCTGCAGCTTCGGGCTGGTACACTATTTCCTCTATTTTAATTTTAGTAAGTCCGGCAGGCACTACCCACTCAATTTCATCTTGTACTTTATAGCCAATGAGCGCAGTAGCAATGGGCGAAAAAATAGAGATTTTATTTTCCTTGATATTAGCTTTATCGGGATATACAATTTGAAATTGTACCACCTTATTGGTATTCAAAAAATTCAATTTTACAATTGAATTCATAGTTACCACATCGGCAGGAATGGCATCCGGCTCCACTATCTCGGCTGAACTCAATTCATTCAACAACTTTTCTGCTTCAACTTTATTTATAGTATTCAACTGCTTAGCATCGTTAACACTCTTCTTGATCCGCGCATAATCTAATCTGGTTACTATCAATTTACTCATACTTCAATAAAATAAAGGTTGCTAATAATATAAAACTTGCAAAACACAAGTTAAACGCAGCAAATATAATCCGATAAAACATATTCGCTTTTTTATGGCATTAAAGTTCTATAAAATCAGAAAAAGCAGCCATGCATACTTGGCTTGTTTACTACTGCCTTCTACATTTGGTTATTAACTATTTATTGTAGAAATCTATCGTTGAAAAGGGATTATACTTTTCTACATTCGTGGCAACTACTACACAAACACTTGCTGTTTTTTCAGCAATAAAAACAAATAGAATTTTATCATGAAGTCATTGCTTGTTTACTTGGTTGCACTACTCAATTCCACCACACCTGCCAGTAAACTAGCCAACGAACCGCTGCCAGTTTTCCCGAAAGAAGATTTTCGTTCACCGGTAGATATTCCGGTATTGCTTGCGGGCAATTACGGAGAGCCGCGCAGGCTACACTTCCATACCGGCCTAGATATTCGCACCAACCAAATGGAAGGGTTGAATATTTACGCCATTGCCGATGGCTACGTGAGCCGAATAAATGTAAGCGGAGGCGGCTATGGCAAAGCCTTATACATTACGCACAAAAACGGTTACACTTCGGTATATGCCCACTTACAACGCTTTTCAGATAAAATTGAAAAACGCTTACAGCAAGAGCAATATGCCAAAGAATCGTTTAGTGTAGATTTTAGTTTAAACCCAAGCGAGTTGCCCGTAACACAAAGCGAAATTGTGGCACTAAGCGGCAACACCGGAGGTAGTGCCGGACCTCACTTGCACTTTGAAATTCGCGACTCTTTAGAGCGCCCCATCAACCCAATGCTTTTTGGCTTTAATCCAAAAGACAACATAAAACCAATTATCAGTTTTTTAAAATTTTACCCTCAAGACGAAAGAAAATTTTACAGCACAGGCTATCGCGTCCGCACCGTTGGGTCTGGCGGAAAGTACCAGGTAGCAACAGGTTCGGTACTGTTGAATGCCGATGTGGTGAGTTTATCGGTAAATGCTTGGGATGCCATGAACGGCACCGGAAACCAAGTGGGTGTATATGGAATGAAACTGCATGTAGATGGCGAAAAAAAGTTTGAATTCAACATGAACCGTATGGCATTTAGCGAAAAACGCTGTGTGCTCAGCCATGTAGATTATCCCATTTTTATGAATGAAGGAAGACGCAGTTTTCATAAATGCTTTGTAGATCCCGCTAATGAATGCCCATTATATACCGATGTGGTAAACAGAGGTATTATTGATTTAAGCGATGGAAAACCCAAGAAAGTATATATTGAAGTATATGATTTTGAAGGCAACACTTCTACCTGCGAGTTTACATTGCAAAAAAGCAATACCGCTACCACTTTTAAAACACAAGAATTGAAATACAGCCAACTCCTTTTACCCTTTCAAAACAATGTGTTTAAAACCGAGGAAGTAACCTTCTCCATTCCCGAAAAATTTCTATTCGATACCATTCCTTTTCAATACAAACAAACCGCTACTGCCGAGCCTTCGTTCTTCTCGGCTATTCACCACTTAGATAAATTCACCTCCATGCTTTTTGATTTTGCCTCGCTTATGATAAAAGCTACCAAACCATTACCTCCGGGAAAAGAAAACAAAGCAGTAGTAGTTTGGAAAAACGAGTTTGGAAGCTGGGTAAGCAAAGGAGGAAAATACGATGGCTCGTTTGTGAATACAAAGGTGCGGGAATTTGGCGATTACAGTATTAAAATTGATACTACACCACCGCGTATAACTCCATTTAATATAGTTCCCGGTAGAAATATGCGTCCGCACAAAATGGTAATGTTTACCATTGGCGACAACCTGAGCGGCATTAAAGAATTTGATACTTACATTGACGATAAGTGGGTAATTAGCGAATACGATGCCAAAAGAGCCAGACTCTTTCACAAACTCGATTTATCTATGCCACACGGCCAACACGAATTTAAAGTAGTGGTAGTAGATGAACGCGACAATAAGGCAACCTATACCGTAAAGTTCTTAATGTAAACAATGCCCATCTTACAGCAACAGCTTACTGTATGAAACGATTCCTAAAGAGTTTTCATTTTGCTTTGCAAGGTTGGCAAACCGCTCTAAGCGAGCAACCAAATTTACGTTTTCATTTAACGGCACTTTTGCTTGCTACCATACTTGGTTTAGCGTTTAACATCACTTTTTATGAATGGCTGGCAGTATTTATTGTAGCAGGATTGGTAATAACAGCCGAGCTCTTTAACTCTGCTATTGAAAAAGTAGTTGATTTAGCCTCGCCAAGCATACATCCGCTGGCAAAGCAAGCAAAAGACATTGCTGCCGGAGCAGTATTAGCAGCAGCAGCTACTGCTGCAGCAACAGGCATACTTATTTACGGAAAATACTTATTGCAGTTTTTAAGCGATTACCTATAGCACACATTTAGCTTTTTCCGGTGCTACCAAAACCACCTGCACCTCTATTGCTATTGCTTAATACCTCTACTGCTTTCCACACTACTTGCTCGTGCTTTGCCACCACCATTTGTGCAATACGCTCACCATTGCGCACTTCAAAACTTTCGTTTGAAAGGTTAATAAGCGCCACCTTTAATTCACCTCGGTAATCGGCATCAATAGTTGCCGGAGTATTAGGCAGCGAAATACCATGCTTAAACGCCAAACCACTGCGAGGGCGCAACTGTGCTTCGTAACCCAACGGTAATTCAATGTACAAACCCGTGGGAATTAACTTCCGTTCCAACGGTTGCAATACCACCGGCTCTTCGAGCCATGCACGAATATCCATGCCCGCAGCGCCTGCCGTTTCGTATGCCGGTAAAGCATGTGGCGACTTATTGATAATTTTAACCTCTAACACTTTGTAAATTTTTCTTTTCTAAAACAAAAACAATCCCCACAAATACCAAAAGCAATCCTATGGCAGCAACATTAGGATGCCATGTAAACCACCCAACATTTTTGTGAATAAAATAGATAGCACCACCCAACACCATATATCCCACCACTCTTACAACATCGTACGGCACCGGAAAATATTTTTGACCTAAGAAGTATGAAACCACTGCCATAAAAATGTAACAAGCCAATGTAGCCCATGCTGCACCTTCGTAACCCATTTTAGGAACCAGCAGCAACAACAACACAACCGTAAGCACCGCACCTGCCAAAGAAACCATTGCCCCGCTAAGTGTTCTATCTGTTAGCTTATACCAGATAGAAAGGTTTGTATAAATTCCAAAAAACATATTGGCAAACAGCAGTATTGGAACCACCCCTAAACCCGCCCTAAAATCATTTCCAATAAACAAACTGAAGTAATGGATAAACAACATTACCATTAAGAAAATAAACACACAAAAAATAGTAAAATACAGCAACACATCTGCATACACTTTTCGCGAATTGCTTTTAGCAGCATGTGCAAAAAAGAATGGCTCTGCAGCATATCTAAATGCTTGAATAAACAAATTCATAATAACACTCAGCTTGTAGCAAGCACCATAAATACCCAATGCCGCAAGATTCTGATGTGGTGTGCCGGGCAGCAGGTACTTTAAACTCATTCTATCCAACATTTCGTTTACAATACCAGCAAAACCAATAAGCACCATTGGTAGCGAATACCGTAGCATTTTCTTCAACAATGCAGCATCGAAACCAGCCAGCACCTGCTTCATTTGCGGCAGCAGCAACAACACTTTTACGCCACTCGCCAGCAAGTTTGAAATAAACACATACCCAACACCAATTGAAGGATTGTAACACGAAGCCAACCAAGCATTTCCACCCTCTAAAAATGCCTTACGGCACACTACTAAAAAGAAGATATTGCAACCAACATTCACACCTATTTCCACCACCTTAATAGCAGCAAAACGCATTGCCTTATTTTCTGCCCGCAGCATGGCAAAAGGCAATGCTCCTATTGCATCCAATACCAATATCCAAGCAAACCATTCAATATAAAATTCTAACCCCTGATACTGCATTGCAGCAGCTATAGGCGTAGAAAAGAACAATATGCACGATAAGAACAACACCGAGGTACACAACAAAAACCTAAAGGCGCTAGCAAATACCAACTCAGGCTTTTCTGCATCTTTTTGAAAACGGAAAAAACCCGTTTCTAATCCCAATGCCAATAGCACAGCAAAAAAACCGCTATACGCATACAATTCGGAATTAACCCCAAAATCGGAAGTAGAAAAAACCCTTGTATAAAGATAGGTAAGCAAATAGTTTAAGAACCTCCCTGCAATACTGGGAATACCATAAATAAAAGTTTGCGAAGCAAGGCGCTTGAGCGGATTCATTTTACCTACACAAAAGTGGTTTTTTATCTGAAACATTTTATGCCATGTTGAAACATTGTGATTCATTATGCGTAAAGCAACACCAGAACCTTGAACCATGAAAAACGCAGTACTACTTATTTCGTTGGCGCTATCTGTAAGCGCAACCCAAGCACAACAAAGTTTTGCATCGCTCGATGAACCCGAAACGTATGTTCCCGGAAAATATACAGGTAAATACAATGATAAAGGCGAAAAACACGGGCAAGGGAAAGCCACTTTGGCAACCGGAGAAGTGTACGAAGGCAACTGGGAGAACGACAAACGCAACGGTTTCGGAAAAGCAAAAATGAAAGACGGCTCCACCTATACCGGAGAATGGCAAAACAACCGAAGAGAAGGGCAAGGCATTTACACCTTTGTAAACGGAGATAAATACGTTGGCCTATTCGCAAACAATAAAATGCACGGAGCAGGCATCTACTATTTTGCCAATGGCGACCGATACGAAGGCATATTTGGCGAAAGCGAAATTTCCGGAAAAGGCACCTTTGTGTATAAAAATGGCGACCGATACGAAGGTGAGTTTACAGAAGGTAGAAAACATGGAGCAGGAAAATACACCTTTGCCAATGGCAATATCTATGAAGGAAACTACGAAAACGACAGCCGCATTGGATTGGGCACCATGACCTTCCCCAATGGCGACAAATACAGTGGCGACTTTAAAGAAGGAAGAAGAACCGGAAAAGGCATATTTACATTTGCCAATGGCGACCGATACGAAGGCGAATTCTTAAATGGAATGATGCACGGATCGGGAACTTTCTACTGGGCAGATGGCGACCGCTTTGAAGGCTACTTTGTAAACAACAACAGAGAAACCGGAAGAATGTTTCGCAAATCTAACGAGCAGGTAAATGCCGCCATGGCAAGCGTTAGAAACTAACCAAACTCATTCACCTAATTATATCAGAGCAAAGTCCCGGCAGCGGGACTTTTTGCGTTCAAACATCAGCTACTTAAAATACCTTTCATCAAAATAAAAGTGCCGTTGCCATTTTATTTTCACCTTTTTAAAATCGCTGTGCTCAGGATTAAGCAATATATTCTGCTCAATAGGTAAAATTACCGAAGGCACCGCAAGCGCAACCGTTTTTCCCTGCCGAATCCAATCGTTTGCAATACCACAAAGCATATTGCTGCGTTCGGGCACACTCCAGTTTTGAGGCAAGGAAACTTCTTCTATTACCGCAACAGCAGCATCTACTTCAATACAACTAATTACGAACGGAAACAAAATTTCTTCGCGCTTAAAATGCACCATCAACTCTAATACAGCTAACGAAGCCACATGCGAAGTGTACACCATCGGCACGCCCGGCTTATTCCACCTGCCGCCAAAACGCTTTGCCCCCTCCCCACTTAAATCCGAAGCATACCGCTCCTTGCAAATTCTATACACCAACATAGCTAAGAATATACACCATGTTCAATTCTACCCAATAAACTACTTACCAATTGAAACCCAAATGCAGTATCTAAAAAAGAATGAGGTGTTTTAAAATTTAAGGCCTGAATTTCGGACTTTAACCATTTGCCAAATGCTGTTTTAGATTCAAAAACATGCGCCCCAAATTGGATTAAACTATCTAAGAGAATTACCCTTTCGGAAAGCTCAACCGCCAACTTATCGGAATCGGAATAGCGCTGCCAAGTACGCTCAGAAATATGCAATATATAACACACATCACTAACCGATAACCCAACAGACTCTGCCAATGCCATTGCTCTTTTCTTGGTTACGCCATTGCGCGATTGGGTAATAAACAAGTGCGCAGTAGGCTCTGGCGTGGTTACATAAGCAACAGCCGGCTCAAAAAGAATATTGCCTACTTGAGTTTCTGAAGATTTATTGCGTTTCATTTGCGCGACATTTGGCGTAAATATAATGCCATTTGTCTAAAAACGCAAATTAAGTTTGAATAATTCCTACATTAAATGGCTTGGTAATTGGAGCATGGTTAGCGGCCTCAATTCCCATAGAAATTACCTTACGTGTATCTAATGGATCTATAATGCCATCTGTCCACAACCTTGCTGCGGCATAGCGAGGGTCGAGGGTCTTTTGATACTTCGATTTAATACCATCCAACAGGCTTTTCTCTTCCTCTGGAGTAATTTCTTTCCCCTTTGCTTTTAAGTTAGCTACTTGAATTTGCAACATGGTTTTAGCAGCTTGGTCGCCACCCATAACTGCAATTTTAGAATTAGGCCAAGCGAAAATTAAACGCGGGTCGTACGCCTTGCCGCACATAGCATAATTGCCCGCACCAAAACTATTTCCTATAATAAAAGTGAACTTAGGAACCACCGAATTAGAAACCGCAGCCACCAACTTAGCACCATCTTTAATAATACCACCATGCTCGCTCCTGCTACCTACCATAAAGCCGGTAACATCTTGTAAAAACACTAAAGGAATTCTGCGCTGGTTGCAATTCATAATAAAGCGTGCTGCTTTATCGGCACTATCGCTGTAGATAACACCACCAAACTGCATTTCACCCTTTTTGCTTTTAACTACCTTGCGCTGATTGGCAACAATACCTACTGCCCAACCATCAATACGAGCATAGCAACACAAAATGCTTTTGCCATACTCTTGCTTATATTGCTCCACTTCACTTTTATCTACCAAGCGCTTAATAACTTCAAGCATATCGTATTGCTTGGCAGAATCTTCCGGTATTATTCCAAAAATTTCTTGCTCATCTAATTCAGGCTTTGCAGGCTCTATCCTATCGAAGCCCGCTTTCTCGGTATGCCCAAATTTATCTACCAAATTGCGAATGGTTTCGATACAATGCTGATCGTCTTTCATTTTGTAATCTGTAACCCCGCTAATTTCGCAATGTGTAGTAGCGCCACCTAGCGTTTCGTTATCAATATCTTCACCAATAGCACTTTTCACCAAATAGCTTCCTGCTAAAAAAACCGAGCCTGTTTTTTCAACAATTAAAGCTTCATCACTCATAATTGGAAGGTAAGCACCGCCCGCTACACAACTTCCCATAATGGCTGCAATTTGCGGTATGCCCGCAGCACTCATTACGGCATTGTTTCTAAAAATTCTTCCAAAGTGTTCTTTGTCCGGAAACACTTCATCTTGCATAGGAAGAAATGCACCTGCGCTATCTACCAAATAAATAATGGGAATACGATTTTCCATTGCAATTTCCTGAATCCGCAAATTCTTTTTTGCCGAAATAGGAAAGTAAGCACCGGCCTTTACTGTTGCATCGTTTGCAGCAACAATACACAAGCGCCCTTTTACATATCCAAGCATGGCTACGGTTCCGCCTGCAACACAACCACCTTGCTCCTCATACATTTCCCATCCTGCAAAAGCACCAATTTCTACCGTTGGTTTATGCTTATCGAAAAGTAATTCCAGCCTTTCGCGTGCCGTAAGTTTTCCTTTTGCTTTATGCTTTTCTATGGCTTTTTTTCCACCACCCAGTTTAATCTGCTCCAGTTGCCTTTTAATATCGCTTACCATTAAGCGAATATTGTCTTCGTTTTTGTTGAATTCTAAATCGTTGCTCATGTCCGAAAAAAGTGGCAACAAACTTAGCTTTTTTTACGAAGGCTTGAAGTGGTATGCCAATACAACAATTGAACTTCCCAAAAGGCACATTATTCTTTAGCATTCTTTCCATTTTAGCATGTGCTATTTGCATAGCTTTGCCGTTTTAAAAACGGAAAACAAACAGATGCACTATGAGAGGAGTTTTTATCACCTTTTCAATAACTACTTTAATTGCCACTTTTGCTTTTGGTTACTTCTTAAACAGCAGTTGGTATGTGGTATTTGCCATTGCAGTAATACTGTTTGCAATGGGTGTGTACGATATGATTCAAACTAAACATGCCATTAGGCGTATTTATCCTGTGTTTGGAAGAATGCGCTACATGATGGAAGAGCTAAGACCCAAAATTTACCAGTATTTTATTGAATCGGATATTGATGGTCGCCCTATTAACAGAATAGACCGCTCTACCATTTACCAAAGAGCCAAGCAGGAAAACGACACCATGCCTTTTGGAACACAACTTGATGTGTACTCCGAAGGTTACGAGTGGCTTTGCCACTCCATGGCTCCGAAAGATTTTAATACCCTAGAGCAAGATCCGCGTGTGATGGTAGGAAATAAAGACTGCAAACAGCCTTATTCTTGCAGCATTTACAACATATCGGCTATGAGCTATGGTTCGCTAAGTTCTAATGCTGTAGAAGCCATGAATGCCGGAGCAAAAATTGGCAACTTTGCTCACAATACAGGAGAAGGCGGCTTAAGCCCCCACCACTTAAAACACGGTGGCGATATTATTTGGCAAATAGGCACAGGCTATTTTGGATGCCGCACCAAAGACGGAAACTTTGATGAAGTGCTTTTTAAAGAAAAATCAAGATTACCACAGGTAAAAATGATTGAGTTGAAAATTTCGCAGGGAGCCAAACCCGGGCATGGCGGTATTTTACCGGCATCAAAAAATACACCTGAAATTGCAGCCATCAGAGCCATAGAACCACACACTCTGGTAGCCTCGCCACCATATCACAAAGCATTTGACACACCTAAAGGCTTGGTTCATTTTATTCAAAAATTACGTACACTTTCCGATGGTAAACCCATAGGATTTAAGTTGTGTATTGGACATAAGAGCGAATTTATTTCTATATGCAAAGCCATGATAGAGCTGGATACTTATCCTGATTTTATTACTGTTGATGGCGCAGAAGGTGGCACGGGTGCTGCGCCACAAGAGTTTTCCAATTATGTTGGCGCACCCTTGCTAGACGGATTAGATTTTGTAGCCAATATCTTAACCGGATTAGATATTCGGCAGCACATTAAAATTTTTGCATCGGGTAAAATTACCACCGGGTTTCATATAATAAGGGCGATGGCGCTGGGTGCCGATGTGTGCTATTCTGCACGTGCATATATGATTGCAGTGGGCTGTATTCAAGCGCTGCTTTGTAATACAAACAGATGCCCAACCGGAGTTGCCACGCAAGACCCAAAACTAACGGTTGGCTTAGTGGTTTCTGATAAAAAAGTGCGGGTAGCTAATTTCCATAAGAATACCGTAGAAAGTGTGGTAGAATTATTGGGAGCATCGGGCTTAGATAGCGTGCACAACATTACAAGGTCGCACATTTACCGTAGAATTTCTTTCCAATCTATGCTTACATACCAAGAAATTTTCCCTTCGTACGAAAAGGGTTCTTTTCTTACATCTATTCCTGAGCGGTATGCCTTGGATTTTAAACATGCCAATACCGAAAAATGGGGTATGGCCAATATCGGTAGTTGGAGTAGTTAGTTGCTGCAAAGCATAAATACTGTAGGCTATTTAAAACGAAAGTCCTTTGTGTGCACCATCGCAAATGGGAATTACTTTGCTCATTCCACAGCGGCAGATGGATACTTTTTCCTTTTTGGGCAATTCATTGCCATCTTCATCAATAATTAGAAAATCGCCTGTAATTGCAATGGGACCACGAGGCTTTAATGTAATAATGCAAGGTGCTTTTTTTTCTTCTATATATTCTTCCATAAAAAACAATCGAGTATTTTAAACCAAAGGAAATTACTCCATGAGTATTCCTTTTTCTTGAATAACCATGCCGCTTTCGCAACGCAATATTTTTGCAGGATAGCGGTTAATAAGTTGGTAGTTGTGCGTTGCCATAAGAATGGCTGTATTGTGTTCTCTGTTTATGCGAATAAGCAAACGCATAATTTCTTCGCTCATTTCGGGATCTAAATTACCGGTAGGTTCATCGGCCAATATCAAGGGCGGATTATTGAGCAGTGCGCGTGCAATTACCAAGCGCTGCTGTTCGCCACCACTAAGGTTTAGCGGATATTTGTTCACTTTATCGCCCAAACCAAATTCTGCCAATTGCTCACTTATTCTGGTTTCGATAGAATCGGCACTTTCCCAACCAGTGGCTCTTAGCACAAACTCTAGGTTTTCGAAAACGGTAAGATGATGCAGCAACTGAAAATCCTGAAATACAATGCCGAGTTTTCTGCGCAGCAGCGGAATATCTCCGGTGCTCATGTTGCTTAAATTAAAACCGCATACGGTTGCCTTGCCCGAAGTAATTGGCAGGTCGGCATACAATGTTTTCATTAAACTGCTCTTGCCGCTACCTGTTTTTCCAATAAGGTAAAAAAAATCGCCTTGTTGAACTTCAAACGAAACATCGGTGAGTACAGCGTTTCCACTTTGTTTTATACTCACTCCTTCATAAGTAATTACTGTTTCTTCTGCACTCATGGCAGCTAAGATAGAAGAAAAGAAAAATGAAACACTTTATTTCTCGAACGGATGTTTCTCCAACGGCAATTTGGCAAATGGATGATAATCGCCCGATAGACCTTTTGGTTGCTGAGTTCTAATTTCTTGTACTATTTGAATAGAAGGCATAGCTTCCATTAACCCAAAGCCTTTTCCGTTGAGTACGTTTTTATAGCTTTCGGTATGCAGCTCTGTAAAGCCATCGCTGAATTCTATTTCTTCACCTTCGAGCAACATGCTGCGGTAGGTGCGCTTTCCGGTAGCTTTTACTTCTTCGGGAATGGTATTGTAATTGATACTTAAGAACCAACGCACACGAGCTTTTTCAAATTCTAAGAAACCTGCTGCGCGATCGTGTGTGTGTAAATGCACAATATTGTTTTGCACTTTACCAAAAATAAATCCCAGCATATCGTAGAAGTGAACACCAATATTGGTAGCTATACCGCCACTCTTAGAGGTATCGCCTTTCCAACTGGTAAAGTACCAATTGCCACGGGAAGTTATATAGGTTAAGTCTAATTCATACTTAGTATCGCGGGGAGTTTCTTCTACACGTTTTTTTAAGGCTATAATGCTTGGATGCAAGCGCAACTGAAGAATATTGTACACTCTTTTTCCTGTTTCTTTTTCAAACTCAGAAAGCGATTCTATGTTCCAAGGATTAAGTACCAACGGCTTTTCGCAAATAACATCGGCACCGTTTTTTAAACCAAAACGAATATGCGAATCGTGCAAAAAATTGGGAGAACAAATACTTGCATAGTGAATAGGATTACCCATTCTTTTTAGTTTATCTACATGCCTGTCGAATCTTTCAAACTCGGTAAAAAAGCTGGCATTAGGAAAGTAAGAATCTATTAAACCCACACTATCGAATCTATCTACGGCTGCTACTAAATCGTTTCCGGTATCTTTAATAGCTTTCATGTGGCGAGGTGCTATGTATCCGGCAGCACCAATCAATGCAAAATTCATTTTTTCTACTTCTATCTTATTTAAGTGCAACAAAGGTAAAATGAATTTACATACAAACTCAATTCAAATGATTTTCTTCGAAAAAAAAGCAATATGATTCCGGCAGCCGAATTAATAATAAATCCTGATGGCAGTATTTACCACCTTCAATTATTGCCCGAAGAAATTGCTGATGTTATTTTTACTGTTGGCGATCCGGAACGCGTGCCGCAGGTGAGTAAGTATTTTGATGAAATTGAATTGGCGCGTACACACCGAGAGATTGTAACCCACACGGGATATATTGGAAAAAAGCGGGTATCGGTAATTTCTACCGGAATGGGAACCGATAATATTGATATTGTAATGAATGAGCTTGATGCACTTGCTAATATTGACTTTGCCAGCAGAGAAGTTAAACCACAACAAAAATCTTACACCATTGTGCGCATCGGCACTTCGGGTTCAATACAAAAAGATATACCGCTCGATTCACTTTTAATTTCTGAAAAGGCAGTTGGTTTTGACCCGCTAATGCATTACTATGCGCACACGCCAAGCGATACTTTATTTGAGCAGCAGGTGCTTGAGTTTATAGCCGACAATCGGTTTAATATACCTTGCTATACAGCACAAGCAGCAAGCGAATTGGTAGAAGTTTTTAGCGATTTTGAGAGGGGCATTACTATTTCTGCTCCGGGCTTTTATGCACCACAAGGCAGAAAGCTCCGCGCCCAGCCCGCCAAAGAAAACCTGGTAGAAAAATTAGCTGCTTTTAGGTATGGTTCTTTGCGGTTCACCAATCTTGAAATGGAAACAGCAGGAATTTATGCGCTTGGCAATGTATTGGGACACCGATGCCTTTCTGTAAATGCCATTTTAGCAAACCGCTTAGATGGTACATTTAGTTCCAATCCTCAAAAAATTATCAATACTATGATTGAAAAAGTATTGGAACGTGCAGCTTTGCTGTAACTATTGCTTTACAATAAGTTGCTGCCCTACTTTTAAGCCGCTATCGGAAAGGTTATTCCAACTCTTTAACTGCTGCACCGAAGTATTAAACATTCGTGCAATGCTGTAAAGTGTTTCTTTGGGTTGTACTTCGTAATAAGAAACGGAGTTTTCTTTTCCGCTATCGGATGCCAAACCATCGGCTGGCGGCATGTAGTTTTTGGTTGTAATGGGATTGTAAATACGATCGTTAGACGCTGTGAGTGTATTCTTTTCTACTGTATGTATTGCAGGTATTGCCACCGGAGGGTTTACTTCTTTTGCTTCTTTCAAATAGGCTTCGTAGAGCATAGTGCGCGGAGCTACGTTACTTTTTTGATGTAAATAGATGGTTTCTCCGGCAAGAGGCTGCTCGTTCATTCGCATTCTATTTTTCTCGTATAGCTTATGAATTTTTATACCATGCTGCTGTGCAATCTGCCACATACTTTCTCCTTTCTTTACGGTATGAAATTCTGTATCGCCTACTTTCTTCTTATGTGCAAAATATACCCGATCTCCTGAGCCAAACACATCGCCATCTTCCATTTCGTTGTACGAGAGTATATCATCTAAACTCATGTGGTATTTTTCTGCTATTTGCTTGGGTGTAGCTTTTGTTTCAAGCACTATGCAGGGCACTCCGTTAAACGATCCTTTTTCTTGAAATTCCAACACTTCCGGCTTTTCGGTGGCTGCGGTAGTGGCAACCGATGCAGGAGTGGCTGCCGGTGTGCTTTTCTTAGCTACTATATTTTGAAGATTATCGTAATCGTGCAGGCGGTATTCGTCTATAAGCCGGATAAGGATTTCGGGATACTTAGGATTGGTAGCATAGCCTGCTGCTTTTAAACCGTATGCCCAATTTTTGTAATCGGTTCTATCGAGCGTAAACAACCCGGCATAGCGAGGTCGCGAAGTAAGAAAATCGGAATGGTCGCGGTAAGAATGCTCGGCAGAATTGTAAATTCTAAAACACTCGCCTTTAGCATCGTCATCGTAAGTATAGCCGGGTCCGGTCCATTCCTTATGGCATTTAATACCAAAATGGTTTTTGGCATCGGTTGCCAACACCGATTTTCCGCAGTTAGATTCGTGAATGCCTTGTGCCAAAGTAATGCTGGCGGGAATTCCTGCGCGCAACATTTCTTCTTGTGCAATGCTTTTGTATGTTTCTATATAATTTAAAATATCGGGCGATGGCGTGGCAGTTTGCGCCTTGCTGCTTATAGCAAAAACACAGGCAATAACTGCCAAAGCGCTGCGTAGGTTTATGTTTGAATTTTTCATAGCGCACACTTTACTCAAGTTGCAAAAGTACGGTAAGTTGCTATGGTATAAACGAAATGTACACACCCAAAGTTGTGTACTGCCATATTTTTAGTGCATTAGCTATACACTTTATTGTTCTTTGCTTTAAACAGCTTTAAATACTTCTACAATTTTTTGAAACAGCGATTTTGGTTGCTGTGGTGCGGTAGGTGTGGCAACCTCTGCTTTAGGCTTTGCAGCTTCTATAAGTTGGCGTGCATTGGTTCTCTCAAAACGGCTTTCTAAAAAAGCTTTATCTATAGATGGAAAATTATAGTCCACCAGCCCGAGCGACTTGCCAACCTTAGGTCTATCGCGAATATTTTCGCCAAACTGTTCAAAGTTGGTCATAAAGTCGTTGTCTTGCGCAAAGGCTTCCAATTGCTGGCTTCCATGCAGTTCTTTATTCCAGTAATATGTTCGGTATTCGGAACTTTGATGCGTGAAATAAGTATTGGTTACAATACGAATTTTACTAGAATAATTAGGTGGAGAAAAATGAATGATGCTTTGATCGAAGAATACAGCTTGCCCTGCCTTTACTAAAACAGGCTGAAGGAAATCAATCATATCGTCCATTACAGGCGCAAAGAACTCCGGAATGCTGCTGCCGCGATAGGTTGGAAACAACCTGTGGCTGCCGGGCAACACGAACAAAGCGCCATTCTCTATGGTTAAATCTACCAATGGCACCCAAATATTGATACCGGTAAAACGACTTTCGTCCACCAAACTCATATCTTGGTGAACACACATGCCACTTTCGGGACCGGGGCTTTTTACAATAAATGCACCAAATACCACTTTTATGTTGTGGCAATACTTTTCTATACTGCGATTGCCAATTCTTCGAATTTCGCTATCGGCTTGGTGCCTATAGCTTTTATCTTGCGAAAAAGTGCTTGGAAAGAATCCTTTTTCATCTACCGGATGTAGTGTATGATATACAGCTTCAAGTTCTTTAATTTCTTCGGGTGTATAAAACGGAAGGATTACAAAACCATTTTTTTCGAAACTGGCTTGGTGCTGCTCTTCTTTAAAAACACTCAACATTTTATCGGGAAACTGAAACATGGCAGATGCTATTTAATTTCTTTATTACAAGCTGTAAAACTATATGTGCATTCAAAACAATAAAAGTTTTCTACATAACTGAAATTATACTTCTATTCTTTAGTATGGTAGTGCAAATTCAATTTTTATCAATAAAAAAATCCCCCTCCACTTTCGCAGAGAGGGATTAAACAAAACTCTAAAATGACTACTGCTTTACAAAACTCTTTACAGCTGTGTTGCCATTAGTAGTGGTAAGGTGTATAAAGTAAGTTGATGCTGCCAATTTGCTCACATCTATCTGTGTCTGTTTAGCTTCGTTTACTGCTTGGGTAAATACTTTTCTTCCAAACAAATCAACTATTGCTATGCTCAACAGCACCTCTTCGCTTGATACTTGCAATACGGTTGTAGCGGGGTTTGGATATACTTCGCTTCTAAAGTTCGATACTTCTTTTATGCCCACGCCTGTTACCGTTACTACCGATGAATATGCCGAGCAACCATTTGCATCGGTTACTGCTACTGTGTAGTTTCCGTTTTGATTTGCCGTATGGCTTTGGCTTGTTGCATTGCTAATGTCGGAGCCGTTGAACTGCCATTGATACGATGCAAATACTTGCGTAGAAAGCACATTGCCATTTTGCGTAATGGTTGGTTGTGGCAATTGGTTTACGGTAAGTGTAAGTGTTACAATACTATCGCAGCCGCCTGCCGAAACAAGTGTATCCATGTATTGCCCGCCTTGGGTAAGCTGTTGCCCGTTGAAGGTGTAGCTATCTCCGGCACATATTGATGCGCTTGTACTTCCTGTTACAAAACTGTTTACCGCTAAGTTCAATGTAACAAAACTATCGCAGCCTAAAACCGTTTGCAGTGTATCGAAATACTGACCTGCTTGCGTAAGTTGCTGACCGTTGAAAGTGTAGCTCTGGCCGTTGCAGATTCCGGCATTCACTGTAGTTTCAATCTTGTTGAGTACGGTAAGGTTCAATGTAATAAAGCTATCGCAGCCCAAAACAGTTTGCAGTGTATCGAAATACTGACCTGCTTGCGTAAGCTGCTGGCCATTGAACGTGTAGCTCTGTCCGCTGCAGATGCTTTGGCTGATGGTGCTCTCTGCTTTAGGTCTGATGGTGAGGTTGAGCGTAATGATGCTGTCGCAGCCGCCTGCTGTTTGTACCGTGTCTTTGTAGGTGCCGCTCTGCGTTAATGTCTGGTTGTTGAAGCTGATGCTTTCACCAAAGCAGATGGTTTCACTTACGCTGCCCTGTAAGGCCGGGGTAACCGTTACGTTTAGCGTGATGATGCTGTCACAGCCTGCTGCATTGGTTAGCGTGTCGCGGTAGGTGCCGCTCTGGCTGATGGTTTGGCCGTTGAAGCTGATGCTCTGACCACTGCATATTGTTTGATTCTGTGTGGCGGCACTTTGTTGTTTTACCGTTACTGTTTGTGTGGCACTTGCCGTGCAGTTAGCACCAATGCTTACCGTTACTGTATAAGTAGTGGTTGCTGTTAGTGAAACAGTGATGGAGGCTGTTGTCTGGTTGTTGCTCCATGTGTAGGTGTTACCGCCATTGGCTGTTAATGTTACACTTCCTCCGGCACAAACCGAAGTTGCTCCGCTAATGCTTGCCGTAGGTGCACTTTGAACGCTCACAGTTTGCGATGCTGTGGCTGTACATCCGCCTGCTCCGGTTACTGTAACCGTATAAGTAGTGGTTGCTGTTGGCGTGAAAGTTGCCTGTGCATTTGTTCCACCAAAATTGCTCCACGCATATGTTCCTCCACCGCTGGCTGTAAGGGTGGCATTCAATCCGCTACATATTGTTGTTGGGCCATTAATCGATGCGTTCGGTATTGGATTAACCGCAACTGTAGTGGAGGCTGTTGCCGTACAGTTATTTGCATTGGTAACGGTTACGGTGTAAGTGGTGGTAGCCGTTGGGGTTACCGTTTTGCTTGCGCCACTGCCTAAGCTGTTGCTCCAGGCGTAGGTGCCGCCTCCGCTGGCCGTCAGTGTCTGGCTTGCGCCATTGCATATAGCAGGGCTAGCCGGGGTGATGCCTGCGGTAGGATTAGCGTTTACCGTAACAAGACGTGAAGCTGTTGCCGTGCAGTTGTTGCCATCTGTTACCGTAACCGTATAGGTGGTAGTGGTTGCCGGGCTGAAGGTGGCTTGTGCATTGCTGCCGCCACTGTTGCTCCATGCATAACTTGTTCCTCCGCTGGCGGTAAGCGTTGCACTTTGTCCATTACAAATCGTTGCTGTTGCAGGGATGATAGCTGCGGTTGGATTGGCGTTTACCGTTACTTGTCTGCTGGCTGTGGCCGTACAGTTATTTGCATTGGTAACCGTTACGGTGTAAGTAGTAGTTGTTGTTGGGCTGAAGGTGGCTGCTGCATTGCTGCCTCCGCTGTTGCTCCAGGCGTATGTGCCGCCTCCGCTCGCAGTGAGCGTGGCACTTTGGCCGTTGCATATAGTCACCGTGGATGGCGTGATAGCTGCGGTTGGATTAGCGTTAACCGTTATTTGTCTGCTGGCTGTGGCCGTACAGTTGTTTGCATTGGTAACTGTTACGGTATAAGTGGTAGTTGTTGCCGGGCTGAAGGTGGCTTGTGCATTGCTGCCGCCACTGTTGCTCCATACATAGCTTGTTCCTCCGCTGGCGGTCAGGGTGGCGCTTTGTCCGTTGCAAATCGTTGCTGTTGCAGGGGTAATAGCTGCAACAGGTGCAGATAGCACTGTTAACACAGCTGCCTGAGAGGTAATGGTTCCACAGTTGCCGCCTATAATATCAACAGTGTAGCTACCTGTGTCGGCAGTACTCACGTTATTTCTGGTGTAGGTTGCAGCAGTGGCCCCGTTGATGATTACACCACCTTTTTTCCACTGATAAGTTACTGTAGCTCCCTGCGTGGCAACAGTAAACGTTGCACTTGAACCCGGGCACACCGATTGGCTTTGCGGCTGTTGTGTAATGGTAATATTACCGGCACCCACAGTTATGTTGAATGTAGTAGAAGTTACTTCTGTACATCCTCCTATTACAACACAATTGTATGCTCCCTGATTAGATGCTTGTGCATTGGTGATTTGTAAGTTGGCAGTGTTAGCCCCGCTTACATTACCTCCATTGTTGATAGGATTACCATTGAATGTCCATTGATAACGTAGGTTAACACCGGAAACCGCTAATCCGGTAACGGACAGGTTGATAGTTTGTCCAACACAAACATTACTTGGAGCCGCAGTACCCGCACCAATATCCGGTAAGCGATACAAACCTTTTACTTCTGCTTCGCTTAGTGCGCGATTATATACACGGATATCATCTAAATCAATACTCTGCGAAGGGAAGAAATCTCTGAGAGAAACACTGTTATTGATAGGTCTGAACTGTGTTATCAATTGATCATCTACATATATTTTACAATAGCTGCCATCGTGTGTAACTGTAACCATTCTCCACTGTGTGGGCAGTAATACGTTTACATTATTAACACCATACGGTTGTCCGTTGGCTTGACCCAAATCAAATCCAACCCCATTGCCGAACTTATAGAGATTAACGCCTGTTGCTCCCAGTTCACTTACCATAGCAAAAGATCCGGCACCGTAAAAGTTCATCCAGTAACTGAGTGTGAAAGGGGAAGCTGTAATTTGAGGCATCTGTACATTTGAGTTACTTATCTTTCGAAAAGCTCTGCTGCCTTGTCCATATCTATCTACCACATACGTGCCGGAAGCTGTTAGTGCTGCCCCACCTAACTCATCGGCTGTGCTGTTATTGAGGCGATAATGTCTTACTAATCCGGTGTTGTAAAAAGTTGACGGCAACTGAACAACATTCACGGTTTTTTCAACAGAGGCGCATCCCTTGCGTAGATTAATGGTATAGTTGGTAAAGTCTGCCGGTGTGGCATTGGCTATTACCACGCTGCTATCGGTAATGGTTACGTTGCCTCCGGCAGGTAAATTAACTCCATTCTTTTTCACAGAGATAATGCCATTGTTTACACCTTGTCTAAACTTAATTTGTATAGTGCCACCCACGCAGCCATGTTCATCAGTAGGAGCAATGGAAAAAATAGGAACTTCTTCTCCATTAGCATAGATACCTTCTATTTGCGTTGGTGTTAATGCGCTTTCAAAAACACGCAAGTCATCGGCTAAGTAATCGGCAGAAGTGCCGGTATTCACACCCATAAGCGACTGAATAGGATTTACACTCAGGTTAATACCATTAGAGGTGGTAAACACTTGCTGACCATTAAGATAAAATGTATTGGTATTGCCTTGATACACCACTGCCACATGCGCCCATCCGTTTGTAGGAAGATTAGCATTAACGAAAGTAACTCCGCTGTTGGTTTGAAAATAAAGTTGATTACCATTTGCCATCAGGTGATAGGGCAAGTTATTATTTGCCCCTCCCAAAAATGCTCTGGTGCCCGCACCAAAATTGTTCAGGTTTACCCAAAACGAAATAGTAGTATTTGGCTGATCTATGCTCTTCAGAGGTACTATAACACTACCACTGCTCCTACGCAAAGCTCCATTGGGGATATTGAAGCGATCGGCAACCGCGGTGTTGAAATTGGTGCTCACCGATGTGGCATGGTGCGATCCTATCAACAAACCATCATCATAACTCAAACTACCTAAAGAATAAATTCGGGTAGGCTGAGGCGAAGGTGGTGTGGATGCTAAGGAGGCTGTACTGCTGGTAAGTGATACGGTGTTGTCGCAAATGCTGGTAACCACACAGCGGTAGTTAGCCAAATCGCTCGGCTGAATGTTGCTAATGGTATAGGTTGCTGATGTGGCGCCTGAAATATCCACACCATTTTTCTGCCAGCGATAACTTACTGCTCCCTGGGTAGCAATGGTAAACGTAGCGGAACCACCAAGAACTGCGCATACCGATTGAGGCTGCGTTGTAATGGCAAACGGATTACTCAAAAGTTCGTTGATTTCGGTTGTGTTAAGGACTTTATTGTAAAAACGAACTTCATCAATAGCACCTAAAAAAGGTTGATTGCCGGTAACAGAAATGCCCGGTGCTCCGTTGGTGGCATAACCATTACCGATGCGGATGATATTGGAAGTGCCCGGATTGGGTGTGCCGCTCAAATTGGCTACCACACTGCCATCTAAATAAGCGGTTTGATTTCCGGTGGTATAAACCAAAACCAGGTTGTGCCAGTTGGTGTCCATTACAATACCGGACGACCATGGCGCGCTTCCTCCCTGAAACATCCAGCCACGCAAAATGCCATCGTTACCGATGTATGCCAGTGCATTCCAGCTGCCGGGTGCTGCCTGCTGATAGCTCAACAACACACCACCACTGGTAGTAGAGCCGCGTTTAAACCAGAGCGATACAGATTTATTTTGTCCGTTGTCCAAAATAGTTTGCCCGGTAGGTGCAGCAACTTCTACTACAGATGTTGTTCCATTAAAAGCAAATGCATTATTTGATTGTCCATAGCGATTTGCCACATTGGTTGTAGCAGTTGCGGTTGCGTTGTAGCCATTGCCACCGGCATCGTTAGCATTGCCATTGAAAGGATAATAGGCAATCAAATTGCTGATGTTTACTTCTGACCCCTGCTTCACATTCACCTGAAATGAGTCTACACCACAGGTGGTGGTAACTACTACTCTGTAAGTGCCAGTGTCACTTATTGCGAAATTGGTTACCTGCAAATTGGCTGTTGTTACGCCCGATACTTTTCCGCCATTAGTAAGGTTTGCACCGTTTCGTTTCCATTGATAACCGGTGATAGACTGACCGGTGTTAAGGGTAAACGCTGCTGTAAGGTTAATGGTGTTGCCGGCACAATACTGTGTGTTGCCCGTGATGTTTTTGTTCAGCACACAAGGCGGTGTTGAATTAAATAATGCCTGAATTTCTCCCAAGGTGAGCACCCTGTTCCAATAGCCCACTTCATCATTCAAGCCTTCTGTCTGGTCGTTTATGGAAGGCAGAGCCGCGCCCGTATTGCCAATAACCAGGTTACTGTTGCTGTTGTAAACCAAATTGCCTGTTGCGGGTGCAGATGCAACCTGCACTCCATTTACATACACTTTCAGCCCATCGGCATTGCTGAATGTAGCTGCCAGATGATACCAGGTGTTGGCAGTGAGTGTGGTGTTGCAATTCAGGTTTTGGTTATTGCCGTTTACACTGGTTGAGTAACCAAAGTTTAAGGCGTTACCCGGTGCCATAAAAAACAACCAGCTGTTCAACAGAGCGGTGTTACTCCGCATACCGCCTATAATCGGGAAATGACCTGAAGGTGTAGTGAATGTGGGCCTGAACCACATAGCAAAAGATACCGAATTGGGTTTGTTTGCCGGAAGAGTGTTAGAAATATAGCACACCAGGGGTGAACGTAAAGTTGCGGCACTGCTGTTGTTTACCGCATCTCTATCTTGCCCATAAGATGCAGTTCCATTAGCGTTGAAAGGTTGATTTGCCGGACCCAAATCATTCAGGTTTCCATCTAACTCATAAAAACTGATTAGTCCTGATGTGGGTACATAGTTGGGTAGCTGAGCACTGGCATTAAACGCCATCAACGCAAGCGCAAAAACTAAAGTTGTCATTCTTAAAAGCATAATCATCGCATTTTATTTCATGCGCGAAACAATTACAACTGTATAGGGTTATCCGGCTATACTTCCCGATGCGGGTGGCGTTCTTCCCAAGCCGCATACTTTTCTTCCGAAGATGCTTAGGGCAACAGACGGGTGAGCAACAACTCTTTTTTATCAGCGGCCACAGGCAGCTGTTCACCATTGGTGAGCTGGATGGTATTATCCTGCTTGTAATAGGCCTTTATATGATGAAGGTTCACCATGTACGAGCGATGAATGCGCAGAAAAAAATCTTTCGGCAATATGTCTTCAAACTCTGCCAAAGGCTTGCTGATGAGCAATGTTTCCTCCGGCTGTAAAAAGAACTGTGTGTACACGCGATTTGCCTTTAGGTACAAAATCTCTTCGTAAGCAACCATGCGAATCGTTTCGGCACTGCTTAGCGCAATTCTGGTCTTTAATGTCGGAGCAGCAAGTTGTTGCTGTAGTGTTTGCAATCTTGGTGCTGATGTAGTTTTAAAGGCTAAGCGCTGACGTAATCGCGCGAGAGTGCGTTTTAAGGCCTCCATGGTTACAGGCTTCAGAATATAATCTACTGCCGAAAGTTCGAATGCCTTTACGGCATAGTGGGCATGTGCCGTAACAAACACCACTTCAATGTTCATCTCACTTTCATTCAAAAAACCAAACAGTTCCAGTCCGGAATACTGTGGCATTTCCACATCCAGAAAAACCACATCCGGCTTCAGCGTTCTGATGAGCTCAACGGCCTGCAATACATTTTCTGCTTCGCCTTCAATGCTCACCGTTGCATCTACATCTTTCAGCATTTGTATCAGATGCTTTCTTAAGTCGGCTATGTCGTCTACTACTATTGCTCTCATGGGGTTATATATCTGAAGTGAAACACTGCTCTAGTGCCTGCCGGTTGTTCATATTCATACTTGTCTTCAATGTAAAATTCAATCTGCATACTGTTTTTATCGCGCAACAAAGCAATGCGTTCATGTATGGAAGCCAGCGCAAATGAATTGTGTCCGTTGCGCTTTGCATTCAAAATAGCAGAGGCCTCTCTGCCGATGCCGTTATCATCAATGGTCACTTTCAACGCATCATCATTCAGCAGTTCAAAGCTAATATTCAGTGTCTTCTTTCCTTGCTTGTGGCGCAATCCATGCTTCAAGGCATTTTCAATTACGGGTTGAAGCATTAAAGGAGGTATTTCAAAAAAACTGCTTTCGTCTGCGCCTGTTATGCTGTACGCAAAGTGTTGATCAAGTTGCAGCTTTTCCAGTTCGATGTATGCCTTCAGCATATCTGCTTCACGTTGCACGGTAACATATTCCATAGAGGAATGCCTGAGGACTTCGCGGGTGAGCAGCGCAAAATTTTCGATGGCATTGATAGCTTCATCCACCTTGTGATGTTGCAGCTTTTGTTGAATACCTGCCAGTGCATTGAACAGAAAGTGTGGATTCATGCGGCTTTTCAGCGCAGCAAGTTCTGTTTCTTTCTGGAGGAGAAGTGCTTTTTGCAGCGCCACTTCTTTCTTCTCCGTTTCATATTGAATGTGCAACTCATTTACCGTTTTAACCCGCTCGGCATCGTTCATGCGCTTATCCACTTCGCTCCATAGCTCGTGATAATGCAATGCCTGTGGGGTATTGTTGAGCTGCTTGCAGGACAGATACAACAGCCAGTAATGATAGCGCAGATTATAATCGTCATTCAACTGAATGGCATCCGGTAAATATTCATTCAATAGCTGTGCGGCCTTATCGCTATCGCCTTTTTTAAACGCTGCTTCGGCCATTGCCTGTACAGCCCCTATTCCCAACTCTGCAAAGCCGTTTGCCTTGGCGGTGTGCAGGGCATTTTCCGCCAGCGCATACGCAGCATCATATTGTGCCAATTCAATCAAGCAGGCCCCTGCATTGCGGCCACCCATAGCTACACCATAGGCTACATTATACTTTTCAGCTATAGATTTCACCTGCAGGAAACACTCCAGCGCTTCGTTGTGGCGGTTGGTGTTATGCAGCAAATTACCCAGACCGTTCAGGACCTGCGCCTTTTGCATGGTACCCTCCGCTCCTACCACGTCCAGCGCTTTTTGATAATAGTGCTGCGCCTCCTCAAAACGCTTTTGCGCATTCAGCACAATGGCAATGTTTACCAGACAGGGAAGCAGTTCGCGGGGGTTATTCAGGGCACTCAACAAGTTTTCTGCCTGCAAAAAATGCACAATCGCTTTTTCGTACAGCGACTGTTTGAGATACGTAATGCCGATGGTATTGTGTGCCGTTGCCTGTTGTTGCTGATCCTGGTTTTGCTCCGCTAAAGCAAGCGCACTGAAGGCAATGGCGGCAGCTTGTTCGTGCGCTCCTTTCTCGTATAAATCTTTTGCCTGCTCTGCCCAATTATCCGGCACATCCATTACCATAGGTACGCAAATTTTATTGCGCCCAATGATATATAAATCCATAAAAAAATCCCACACCGTTTTACCGATGTGGGATTAAACAAAACTAGGGTATTGAAAAAACTACTGCTTTACAAAACTCTTTACAGCTGTGTTTCCATTAGTAGTGGTAAGGTGTATAAAGTAAGTTGATGCTGCCATTTTGCTCACATCTATCTGTGTCTGTTTGGCATCATTTACTGCTTGGGTAAATACCATTCTTCCATACAAATCAACTATTGCTATGCTCAATAGCGCCTCTTCGCTTGATACTTGCAATACGGTAGTAGCGGGGTTGGGATATACTTCGCTTCTAAAGCTCGATACTTCTTTTATGCCCACGCCTGTTACCGTTACTACCGATGAATATGCCGAGCAGCCATTTGCATCGGTTACTGCTACTGTGTAATTCCCGTTTTGATTTGCCGTATGGCTTTGGCTTGTTGCATTGCTAATGTCGGAGCCGTTGAACTGCCATTGGTACGATGCAAATACTTGCGTAGAAAGCACATTGCCATTTTGCGTAATGGTTGGTTGTGGCAACTGGTTTACAGTAAGTGTAAGTGTTACAATACTATCGCAGCCGCCTGCCGAAACAAGTGTATCCATGTATTGCCCGCCTTGGGTAAGTTGCTGACCGTTGAAGGTGTAGCTATCTCCGGCACATATTGATGCGCTTGTACTTCCTGTTACAAAACTGTTTACCGCTAAATTCAACGTAACAAAACTATCGCAGCCTAAAATCGTTTGCAGTGTATCGAAATACTGACCTGCCTGCGTAAGCTGCTGGCCGTTGAAAGTGTAGCTCTGGCCGTTGCAGATTCCGGCATTTACAGTGGTTTCAATCTTGTTGAGTACTGTTAATGCAAGTATAATCACGCTGTCGCAACCATTCATACCTTGCAGCATCATGCTGTATTGACCTGAAGCTGTGAGCGTGTTGCCATCGAACACATAGCTACTTCCGTTGCAGATTGTTTCACTAAATGAAGTAGTATCTGTTGCTTGCACGGTTACCGTTGCAGCACTTGAAATTTTGTTTCCGCAACTGTTAGCTATGAATACAGTGTAACTGCCGCTATGAGCCGGAAGTGCATTGGCAACACTGTATGTAGCAGAAGTTGCTCCGCTGATGTTGTTGCTATTGCGCATCCATTGATAAGTAAGTCCGGTGCCGGTTGCAGTTACTGAAAGATTCAATGCACTGCCTTCGCAAAGGGTTGCGCCTACAGGTTGCTGTGTGATGCTCACGGTGTCGTTCACTACCACAACGGCTGTGTCTGAATTGAGCGAACCACAAGCACTACCGATAGCAACAGTATAGTTACCGGCTTGCGCAGTAGATGTTACAGGAGCGCTGTATGTAGCAGAAGTTGCTCCCGGCAAATTGCTGCCGTTTTTCTTCCACTGGTATGTTACGGATGAACCGGCAACTGCTACGTTCAACGATAGTGTAGAACCCACGCAAACCGAAACGTTGGCTTGTGGCTGTTGTGTAATTGCAGTAGCAGTATTTACTGTAACACTTACAGAGTTAGAAGTAACACTTCCGCAACTTCCACTGATTACAACCCAAAACATACTGCCATTCAAAACGGTAGTGGCCGGAGATACGGTATAGGTGGCCGAAGTAGCACCTGAAATAGCTATGCCATTTTGCCACCATTGGTATGTAGTGTTGTTGCCACCTGTGCCCACTACCGAGAAAGTGAGCGTGCCACCCGAGCATACAGTTTGATTGGTTGGTTGCTGTGAAATGCTGGCTGATGCTACTATGGTTAATGTAGCAGCCGATGAAGTAACACTACCACATGTTCCCGATACCACAACTGTGTATGATCCGGCATCGCCTGCTGCTGCGCTGGCAATGTTGTAGCTGGCAGAGGTAGCACCGCTGATGTTCACGTTGTTTTTCTTCCACTGGTAAGTGAGGTTAGCACCTGTAGCTACCACGCTGAAGGTTACAGACGAACCCACACATGCTGTTTGTGTAACCGGTTGTGTAGTAATGGCTGTAGTTGGATTCACTACGATGGTAGCAGCATTTGAAGTTTTGTTTCCGCAACTGCTGCCAATAGCTACCGTGTAAGAACCACTCATAGCAGACAGCGCATTTGCTGTGCTGTATGAAGCAGAGGTAGCTCCCGGAATATCTATTCCATTCAGTTTCCACTGATAGGTAAGCGATGCGCCTGTTGCCGACACCGAAATGCTCAACGCACTTCCCTCGCACACCGTGCTGCCTTGCGGCTGTTGTGTAATGGTAATGGTATCGTTTACTGTAACTACTGCAGCGTTGGATGTAACTGCACCGCATGTGCCCGATACTGCTACAGTGTAACTGCCCGCTGTGCTCAGCGAAGCGCCAGTGCTATAGTTAGCCGATGTAGCGCCACCTATGTTCACGTTGTTTTTCTTCCACTGATAGGTAAGGTTTGCTCCGGCTGCCACCACACTCAGGTTGAGCGTTCCGCCATTGCACACAGTTTGTGCAGTAGGTTGTGTGGTGATTGAAGTAGCCACACCCAAGGTAAGTGCCGCGTTGTTAGACGTTGCACTTCCGCAAGTGCCCGTTACTACTACACTGTAGTTAGCTGCATCAGAAGCCGATGCATTCGAAATGCCCAATGTAGCAGTGGTTGCACCACTGATGTTTCCACCATTGCTCAGGTTTGTTCCGTTCTTTTTCCATTGGTAAGTAAGGGTGCCTGCGCCCGCTGCAACTACCGTGAATGTAGCCGTGCTTCCCGGACAAACACTGGATGCTGCCGGCTGCGTAGTGATAGAAGTAGCAGGAAGAATTGTCAATGTTGCGGTATCTGAATTGATGCTACCGCAACTGCCCGTAACCACACACACATAGTTGCCTGCATCGCCCGCGCCTACGCTTGCAATGTTGTAGGTAGCCGATGTAGCGCCAGCGATGTTGGTGCCGTTCTTCTTCCACTGATATGTAGCGCTGCCTCCGGTTACTGTTACGCTGAAACTTGCTGCTGCACCCAGACACACACTCGCATCTTGCGGCTGTTGCGAAATATTAGCACCGCTGCCCAAACTCAACACAGCAATGTCGGAGGTTAATGTTGCGCCTGTGCATGCATCGGTAACAACACACGTGTAGTTTCCGACATCGCCCGCAGCTACGCTTGCAATGTTGTAGGTAGCCGATGTTGCACCACTGATGTTAGAGCCGTTCTTTTGCCATTGGTAAGTTACATTACCATTCACAGCCACAGTAAAGCTGGCTGATTGACCGGTGCACACACTTACACTTTGTGGTTGCTGTGTGAAACCTATCTCACCGGTGTAAATCGTTGTAATATTGCCGGCTGTGAGCGTAGCGTTGTAGAAACGCACTTCATCAATTTTTCCACTGAAGTAGTAGGTGCCCGCAGATGGCACACCTGCCATAGCACCCATATAACCGGCTCCTACACGCAAGATAGATGAGGTGCCTACATTTATTCCGCCCGCCATCACAGCCACTAGTGCACCGTCTAAATAGGCGGTTTGATTATTAGTGGTAGTGGTAATGGCGAAATGATGCCAGTTGGTATCAATGGTTACACCCGAACTCCAAGGAGCTGCACCGCCCTGATAGAACCAACCGCGCAAGATGTTGTCGGTGCCAATGAATGCAGCCGCATTCCACGCACCGGGCGAGGCCACCTGATAGGTAAGAAGTGGTTGAGCCACTCCTCCCGCGCTGCGCTTAAACCAAAACGAAATACTCTTGTTCTGCGCATTACCCAAAATGGAGGCAGGCAGTGTAACGCTTGAATTGCTGCCACTGCTGAATGAATATGCTTTGTTGGCCTGATTAAAACGATTGGTGGTCGCGGTAATTGCATTAGAGGCGGTAGCATGGTTGCCATTGCCGCTGCTGTCCGCTGTGTTGTTGTCAAACTTATACCATGCCGTCAGGTTCGGAATGTTGATGCCACCTGAAGGCAAACTCACCACTGTGTTTTGAGAAAGTGCATTCACACAACCTTTGGTAGTGCGAAGGCGGTAGTTGCCTACTTCATTCGCAGCCAGTGAAGGATCTGTATAAAGTTGTGATGTAGCGCCACTCAACACATTTCCATTTCTAAACCATTGGTAGCTGATACCGCTATTGGTTTGCACGGAGTCCATAATGTTAAGCGGAGCGCCTAAACATTGTGAGATACCTAACACCGGAGCCCATACGTGAGGTGCCGTGTAACTCATTTGTGCTTGCACCGCTGTAAATGCATAGTTGTATATGCGGATGTCATCAATAGGTCCACCTAAATGGCCTGTTTGCGATGTGCCGAAAGTGGTGATGGGGAATGTGGTGATAGAAGGCGCATTGGTAGTGGTGAGAATTTGTGAGCCGTTCAAATACACAGTTACATTTCCTCCATTCTTTACATACACCACCTGTTGCCACACGTTGGCTTGCAACACACCCGCGCTGGTAGCCACCCAACCTGCGTTACCAATTCGCAAGGTATTGGTGTTCATATTCAGGTGCGAGGTCATGCTGTTGTTGTAGCTGCTGCTATAAATGAAATCGGTAGAAGCACCTCCGCCTACAAAGCCAGGGTTCACCCAAAATGTAATGGTTACATTATCGGTATTGAAGGCAGGAATTTGCACACCTTGGTTTGCGGCTGCAATGTTTCGCGCGAAGTTGGTGTTGCCGAAGCGGTCGGCTATAAAACCACCCGCACTGGCACTGGCACCTACACCACCTGCGTCATCTGTAAAGTTGTTGTCTAATCTGTAGTGCCGAAGCAAGTTACTGTCCAGCGCCAAGGTGCCCGAAAGAATATAGCCCTTACCGGTCATGGTGCGAGAGCAAGCACCATGCGTAGCTACTACTGTCAATGAATCGTTGTTGTTGAAAGTAGAAGTGCTGAACGTCATGGCATTTCCGGTGCCTGGAACAGCGCTGCCAACAGCCACATTGTTTTTATGCAACTGATAGTTGTTGGTAGCCACACTGCCACTTAGTGTTACTGTAGCACTATTGCCCGCACAGGTATGAATGGTAGAAGGTGAAATGGAGAACTCTGGCACAAAACACGAGTCCATTTTTACTATAAAGCAATGCAGAAAACTGGGATTAGGGTTCGTGATTTGCTGAAGAGCAGATGTTGGATTGTAGTCCAACTGGTTAAGGTATGTGCCACCCATTACCATTGTTCCATTGGTTGACATCGCTACGCCATACACTATCGCGCCTTGACCAAAATTGTCATTCAGCGTGCCTCCGGAAAGCAATCCGCCACTGCTGTTCAGTTTTGCATAAAAACCACAGTTCGATACTCCGCCATTAGATGTAATAAAAAATGTGTCGGAACTCATGATGAGGTCCGTTTTGCCGAGATGGTTGCCACCAACCAACAGATTGCCGCTTGCATCCACATCTACACTAAAGCATCCTGAAGTATTACTGGAAGCAAACTGGCCTGCCCACTGGTAAGCACCGCTGCTGTTCAGCTTTTGCACAAAGCCCGAAAAGCTGCTGGCAGCAAGCATATTAGCCGTTCCGGCATCGGGATCAAAATCACAGACGTTTCTAAAATATCCCGTGGTGTAGATATTGCCTGAAGCATCCACATCTAAGTCGCGTATTTCATCGTTGGTGGTAGAGGTGCTTCCAAAAGCTTTGGCCCATACCAAGGCACCAGCCGCTTGTGTAATCTTCCACACCCAAGGTTTAACTCCTGCGCTGGCTGATGCAATATTAAACGTTCCGTTCGGGTCAAAATCGCCCGTGCCTGTAAAGGTTCCGCCCACTACCAAATCGGTGCCTGAGGTTGTCAAAGCAACTGCACGGCAAATGGCGAATCCATCTACCGGCACTTCCCATACAAATGCACCGGCAGAAGTCAATTTAGAAACAAAGGCGTTTTCGCCTGAAGGAGATGCCTGAACATATACTCCTGCACCCGGATCAAAATCGCAATTCCCTGTAAAAGATCCGCTGTAATACACATTGCCCGAAGCATCGGTAGTTACATCGTTGGCTACATCGTTGCCGGTAGAGCCAACTCCCGTAGCCCACAAAAAGTTGCCGTTGGCGTCCAGCTTCAATACAAATGCATCATTGTTGCCAACCGAAGTAAGGTAAAAGGTGCCTGCTCCCGGGTCAAAATCGGCTGTGCTGTTGAAATAACCGCACACAATTACATTGCCGTTGGCATCCACCGCAATTCCTTTGCCTATATCTATCCCAGCGCCACCAATACTCTTGGCCCATAGCACGTTTCCATTGGCATCGGCCTTATAGATGTAGCAATCTACATTGCCATAGATTGGCAGCGATAAAGTGCCCGCTCCGGGATCAAAATCGTTGGTAGTTGCCTGAAAATTTCCGGTGGCATACACATTACCTGCGGCATCTGTTACCAGATTGTTCAGGTTGTCGTTCGTGTTGCTGCCAATGCTCGAAGCCCAGGCAGGCGTTTGCGCACGTGCACTAAAAACAAACGCTGCAAGAGCGATAAACAAAGCGGTTGCTTTGGTTTTGTAAGTAGAATAAATACTGGTGTTCATAACGATTGAATTTTGTTTGACTACAAAAATCCCACATCAGACAGCCTTATTTTAGGTTACTTCACGAATGGTAGTTTTCAATTCACAAACAGCAAAAGTTGGCACTTTCATATTATTCAAACAGGGCAAAAAAACAATCCCCCTCCACTTTCGCAGAGGGGGACAAACAAAACTCAACTCGAAAAGACGGAGGTGAGTTTTGGTTTTCTTTACTCTTTAATAAACTTTCTTATTGAAGCGTTTCCTTCTTTTGTTGCGAAACGAATGGTGTAAACACCTTTGCTTAAATCTTGCAATTGCAATTGGGTGGTGTTGCCTTGCAAAGACTTTACCTTCTCGCCTAAAAGATTGAACACTTCCATGGCAGCTAACTCTTCTGCGGTGTTAATAGTTAAGATATCTTTTACCGGGTTGGGATATACCAACAACACCATGTTTTCCATTTCATCCGAAATTCCAACCATATTTACTGCAACAGGGCTGCTAATAGCACTACATCCATCCGATGTAATAATTTCCAATTGGTAGTTCCCGGATTCTATAGCGGTATATTGAGGAGCGTTCGCACTACTGATAACTACTCCATTCAACAACCACTGATATTGTGCAGCCGTTACATTTGATGTAAGCACATTACCGTTTACAGTAAACGAAGCAGCGGGCACTTGGTGAACTGCCAACGCATACGCTGCAGAAGTATCGCTGCCACAGGCATTGATAACACGCAATTGGTAGCTTCCATCGTGCACTGCTGCTGAAAGCGAATTGATGGCATAGGTGGCTGATGTTGCACCCGGAATAGGCAAGCCATTTTTCAGCCATTGATAACTAAACTTATTGGAGTTTGCCGCTATGCTATCTACACTCAACGTAGCAGCAGTTCCGGGGCACAAACTCGCCCAGGAATTGATACTTGTATTGCCGGTAATATCCGGTGCAGTGCAGGGGGTTGTAAAATGAACAGAATCCACACAACCATTGGTATCCGTAGAAATGACGGTATAAGTTTCGGGGCAGTTACCAGTGGTTACGAATGGTGAACTTGCAGCTGAATTGGTAACGCCTCCGGATGACCAATTGTAATTCACGCTCATAGGAAATGCTCCGGTGATTGAAATGCTAGCATTCCAACACAACCCACGGTGCCATATACCGAGTCAAGATGAACCGAAAAACCGCTACAGCTACCCTGTGCTGAAGCTCCTCCTGCAAAAAGTTTTCCGGTGAATGTCGCCACCAGAAGAGCGATGAGTGTATTTTGCTTTTTCATAATTGCTGAATTTTGTTTGAGTGCAAACATCATTTCGACATGAAGTTTGCATTTCAATTACTTCACCAACAGCAGTTTTCAATTCATAAACGGTAAAATTTAAATTGCTTTTATTTGAACCAATGAAGAAACTGTATGTGCAGATAGCGGAAGCGGAAGCCAAGCTGGCTACAGCAAACAATAACGAAAAACTGTGGCTGTGGTTTGAGTTATCGAAGCTTTACATGAATACCGATGCAGCAAAATCTACTGCTTACGAAAACCTGATTCTTGCTACCGAACACATTACAGACACAGAAATTTACTTGCGGGCATGCTTGCTGCGGGCAAGTTCTTACATGAACAATTTTGAATTGGATGCTGCCTTAGAAATTGTGGCAACTGTGGTGGAGCAAAACAAGACACACCAAAGCGCGTATGTGCAACACGAAGCGCTAGTGCTGTTTGCCTACACAACCCATTTGAAAGACAGCACACAAAACGTGGCTCCGTATTTCGAGCAAGCCATTGCGCTGCACGAACAACTGAGCGATCATGATGCCAAAGCACTTTGCTATTGCCTGTATGGAAGCTACAACGATGAGCTTGACCCCAGCGAAAGCTACAAACGGTTTTTGGTGGCATTGGAATGGGCGCGCAACGGTTCGCATCCGGGCGTGTTGGGCTATGTGCTGTATCTGTTGGGCGAATGGTGTGTGTTTAACTCCACTCCAAACGATGCGTTGGTTTTTTTGTTGGAAGCACATGCATTGCTCGAAGACAATCGCGCCACACTTTTCTTAGGACACACCAGCCGCAGATTGCGCGCCACCTACATGAAACTCGGCAATTTTCCGCTGGCTAAAAAATATCAGTTGCAGGCATTGGAATGTTTGGAAGCGGCAGGCAACAACCGCGAAAAAGCATTGGGCTGCTCGCAAACAGCAGACTTTTTAATGCAGCACGGTGAGTTTGAACCGGCACGTCAATACTTAGATAAATGTCTGGCGTATTTGCAAATGGATGCCGCCACCGAGCGCAACGGGTTTTACTTCAACTCACTGGGCGATTTAGAAAAATTCAGTGGCAATTACACTACAGCCATTACGCTTTTCGAAAAAGCAAAAGAAGGTTACGGTGCGGGTTTGCCACCCACCACCGAAACGCAGATAGATTTGAAAATGAGTGAGTGCTATGAAGCCCTCAACGACCATGTAAATGCTTTTCGCTATCTGAAAAAATACACCACCACCAAACTCAAATATATTGATGAAGAGCGCAGTAAAGAACTGGCGCAACTGCAAGGAAAATACGAAGCAGAAAAACGCGAAACCGAACTGCGCGAGCTAAAAATAAAGCAACAGCAAACCGAACTCGAACGCAGCGAAAGCGAACTCAAAGCCATTAAAGCGCAAATGAATCCGCACTTCATCTTCAATGCGCTCAACAGCATTCAGGAGATGTTCTTTATTGGCGATAAACGTTTAGCCAACGAGCATCTCGGAAAATTCAGCCAACTCACCCGCGATATTC
The DNA here is from genome assembly GCA_019638515.1 of Chitinophagales bacterium. Taxonomy (NCBI): domain Bacteria; kingdom Pseudomonadati; phylum Bacteroidota; class Chitinophagia; order Chitinophagales; species Chitinophagales bacterium. Next base: position 461,403 of record JAHBTS010000003.1, read on the forward strand.
TTAAAGCCAGCGGCAAGCAATTCATCACGCTTGCCGAAGAAACCGAAATGCTCACCAAGTATCTGGAACTGGAGGGGCTGCGCTTCGAAAAAGATTTCTCATTCCGCATTTCGGTGAACGATGAAGATGCAGCCGATGATATTTTGTTGCCGCCCATGCTCATTCAACCCTATGTAGAAAATGCCATTCGCCACGGACTACTGCACCAAGCGGGCGAAAAGAAAATAGCTGTTCGTTTTCATTTCGATGAAGAAAAAAGTTTGCTCGCCTGCGCTGTAGAAGACAACGGAATTGGTCGTGCTGCATCTGCAAAAATCAATGCTCACCGAAACCCTTTGCACGAATCGTTTTCTACTTCTGCTAATGCCAAGCGCTTAGAACTACTCAACCAAAACCGAGAAGAAAAAATTGGCGTGCAGTATGAAGATTTACAGCAAGGCACGCGTGTATTGCTTACCATTCCAATCCGTTTTTAGATATGAGTTACTACGGCACATCCATACCCGAATTACTGAAACGTGTAGAAACCGAAACCGGAGCAAAAAAGGCCGACACTTATTTGTATCTGGCGGTTGAACACAAACCCAGCAACCCGCAAGCTGCCTTGGAGTTTGCCGAAAAAGCATTGGCTATTTGTCGGGATGGTGACTTCAAAGCCGCAGAGATTGACTATTGGACCGTGCGCGCTATTTTAGAAGAAGGCGTTTCGGCTTCGGAGCATGCCGTGGAGCATTTGCAAAAAGCAGTTGCGCTGGCAGAAGAAATTGGCGATGAACAAGGCCGGCTCACAGCGTTGCAAAAAATAGGATTGCACAAACTGCGACAGCACAAAGCAGGTGAAGCAGGTGAAATTTTAATGCGTTGTGTGGAAGATTACAAACACCTTCCCGACTCGCTCATGAAGGCAGAATGTTTCCATCAGGCAGCGCAATACCTAACGCATGTTGATTTGAAAGCTGCTGCTGAAATGGCTTTGCAGGGAATTGAAGTGGTAAAACATGCAGGAAAGCCGCGCGATGCCGTAAACCACCTGAAAATGCTGATGAACATTTCATTGAAATCAGGTGACGAAAATAAAGCCATAGAATATGGTTTGGAAGTGCTGCGCATAAAAGATGAAGCAAACGATCAAACTTCGCTGCTGGGTGTGGCAAAGCAACTCGGCACTTTATTCAACAAGCAAGGAAATAGCTTGCAGGCACGCGCATATTTTGAACGCGAAATAGCGTTGCACCACGCATCCGTAAACGCACATCGCACCGCCCTACTTCAACAGAGCGATGCAGAAACTTATTTCTATGCCGGCAGAAAAGAGGAAGCATTGCAATTTGCGCAAGCAGCCGTTGATATTGCGGTAACCGAAAACAATCCCCGTAAGCTCGGCACAGCGTTGTTTCAATTGGGGCAATTGTTGTTTCTCAATCACTCATTTGCTGAAGCTATCGAACCGCTTAAGCAGTCTATTGCAAGTAAAGGAGAAAGCATTCCGGCTAACGACCACATTGCCACGCTGGAACTGCTGCACACTTGCTATGAGCAAACAAATGCTTACGAACAAGCATACCATACATTGGTGCAGAAAAACAAACTGGAAGCAGAACTGATGAACACAGAGCGGCTGCAACAAGTAGCACTACTCAACAAACGCTACGAAACCGAAAAGCGCGAAGTTGAATTGCGCGAATTGAAGCTGCAACAAACAGAAAGCGAGCTCAAAGCCATTAAAGCGCAAATGAATCCGCACTTCATCTTCAATGCGCTCAACAGTATTCAGGAAATGTTCTTCATTGGCGATAAACGGTTGGCCAACGAGCATCTCGGAAAATTCAGCCAACTCACCCGCGATATTCTTAAAGCCAGCGGCAAGCAATTCATCACACTTACCGAAGAAACCGAAATGCTCACCAAGTATCTGGAACTGGAGGGGCTGCGCTTCGAAAAAGATTTTTCATTTCATATTTCGGTGAATGATGAAAATGCAGCCGATGATATTTTGTTACCGCCCATGCTCATTCAACCCTATGTAGAAAATGCCATTCGCCACGGACTGCTGCACCAAGCAGGCGAAAAGAAAATAGCTGTCCGTTTTCATTTCGATGAAGAGAAAAGTTTGCTCACCTGCGCTGTAGAAGACAATGGCATAGGACGTGCAGCATCCACAAAAATCAATGCACACCGAAACCCTCTGCACGAATCGTTTTCTACTTCTGCCAATGCAAAACGCTTAGAACTGCTGAACCAAAACCGAGAAGAGAAAATTGGTGTGCAGTATGAAGATTTGGAACAAGGAACAAAAGTGTGCATATTGATTCCTATACAGTATGATTAGAGCCATAATAATTGATGATGAACCAAAGGCGCGCAGATTTTTAGAAGCGCTACTAAAAGAATATTGCCCTACAGTGCAGTTAGTTGCCGTGGCAGAAGATGTTCCTTCGGGTGTGGTTGCCATTAACCAGCACAAGCCCAATGTGCTTTTCCTAGATGTGGAAATGCCCGGCTACACCGGCTTTCAATTGCTCGATTTTTTTCGTGAAGTAGATTTTGAAATCATTTTTACCACTGCCCACAGCGACTACGCATTGCAAGCCTTTCGAGTAAGTGCCATTGATTTTTTGTTAAAGCCAATTCAGATTTCAGAATTAGTGGCAGCAGTTGAAAAAGTAAGCAAAAAACAAGGACAGCAACAGGAGCGTCTCCACACACTAAAAGAAAATTTTAAGAATAACACCATCCAAAAATTGGCACTGCCTGTTTCAGAAGGATTAGTGTTTGTAGAAGCAAATGATATTACGCATTTAGAAGCAGACGGAGCTTATACGCACTTTCATCTCCGCAACGGAACCAAAATGATAGTGAGCAAAAAGATAAAAGAGTTTGAAGAGGCGCTCACGTATCAAAACAACTTCTTCCGCACCCATCGGTCGTTTATCATCAATCTGAAAATGATAAAACAGTATGTGAAACAAGAGGGTGGCTATGTATTGCTGGAAGGCAACATTCAAATTCCCATCGCGCGCGAACGGAAAGACGATTTTTTGCGTGTGATAGAAAGCATAAGTCTATAACAAATAAAAAAATCCCTCTCCACTTTCGCAGAGAGGGATTAAACAAAACTCTAAAATGACTACTGTTTC